>NZ_BORS01000009.1:0-257321 GCF_018333295.1 Paenibacillus apis | reverse complement strand
TTCAAAAAGTATCGCCGGAAAGAGCCACCTGTCAAGAAAGGCGCTTGACAGGCTCTTATTTAAGCGCGTCAAAAACGAGAGAGTCACAGAGGCGCTTGACAGGTTTCGTTCATATCAACGGACATTACGTCTCCTTAAAGGCCACGATGGATGAAGCCAGAAATGTAACGGACATTTTGGCTGCTTAGATAGGTGAGTTGTGTGAATCAGAGCCGATTGAGCGTCCTAAATGCCGAAAATGTCCGTTACCCTTCGAAAATGCGCAAAAGAGTCGGCTAACGGTTCAAAATGTCCGTTAGCAAATTCAAAGAAGATACTCCTTCTAGCGAGTCCAAAACATCCGTTAGTCCAAAATCTTTAGGTGGTACACTTAAACCTGTGAAATTTGGAAATGGCGAGGAATTTAGTTACCTCTTCTACAATATAATCGTCAAGGTTATCCAGCGATCCGCCCAGTCACAATAGGCTTAAATGAACTGAAGCATTCAATAGGCAAAACACATGAAGATCCAATCAGCAAATATAATTTGAACCCGCTTCTCGATAGGAAGGAAGAATGAACATGTCACAGCTTATTTTTGATCCAGCCGGCTATACGGTGAACGACGGAACGGAAAGCGTGGAATTGCTGGCCAAGGAATTTGCCTTGCTGCAGTTTTTATATGAGCGGCGGGGACAGGCCTTTTCACGCGAGCAATTGCTGGACCGGGTCTGGGTGCTGGAATATCCGGTAGAGCGGACGGTCGATGACCATATTTACCGTTTGCGCAAAAAGCTTCGCCGTTGGCCGCATGTCAAAATTAACACGATTCGGGGCTACGGCTACAGTCTGATCATGGCTGAGCCCAAAGCTTTGGACAATCCCTCCATGCGTGATGAAGAGATCCAGAATGCGGTACGGGGGCTGTTTGAAAAATACCATTTGCTCGGGCAGGGAAAATCTATCGTGGCATTGGCGTCTCAGCGCGAAGTCCTCGGATTTGAGATCAATGCATATTTCCGGAGCTATATCCGGTTTATTCAAGCCGACATCGGGTGGTTTCTGGAAACGGACGAGGTTCGCCCGCGGGAACGTTTTTATTGGCTGCTCCTTCTTTACTGGGCGGCCACGCCAGATTCCGACCGGGTGCTCGATTACTGCGAGGAAGTGCTGAGGCAAGGCCTAATGACGCCGGAACAGCACAGGGAGATGGAAATCCTGAATATTCTTGAGCTGTATGCCGATGCCGGCAAGCCCAAGAAGGCTATCGAACGATTTGATCATACTGGGCGCGTAGTGGAGCAAGACGGATTGACCGGTTTTGTCATGCCCGTGGCATTGATGGAGATGTATGTTCATCTGGTGGCCGGAAGCTGGGAGGAGGCCGATCAGACCGCGGCCAGACTGGAGCGCTTGCTGGAGAAAGAGCCTTATATTAGAGAGATAGGCAGATTTCGCGTTTTTAAAGGCTTGCGGCTTCTTACGAAGGGGCAAGAGCGAGAAGCGGAAGAAAGTCTGGATGAAGGCCTGGAGATACTGAGCATGTCTCAACACCTGCCGCTTTATCTAGGTGCTATCAAACAGATTAATTTATTTCTGAGGCGCTGTGATCCGGAGAATTCATTAGCGCGTAAATATGCCAGTTTATTTGAATCCGTACAGAAGGAATTCCATCTATCGACGTTTCGCCCCGCCATGGAAAAATACATTTCGGAATTTCTTGGAGCCGATATGGTTGAAAAGGAGTAATTTATCCCCGTCCCCATTCTTATCTGATCATTCTCTGATATTCATCGGTTAAGCTGCAAAGAGTGATCACGAAATGGACAGATGAAGGATGGAGGAATTGTTTAATGAAATCTGCTTCCCGCTCCGCGCTGTGGTCGTTCCGCAGTTACAGGAGCATGTTTTCCGCCTATGCGCTCGCTTCGTTCGGAGACTGGTTCGATGCGCTCGCCATTCAGGTTTTGGTAGTTTATCGCTGGGGCGTAGACCCGTTCATGATTGCGCTCATTCCGGTATGCATGGCGTTACCGGCCGTTTTGTTCAGTTCTTTTGCAGGCACGCTGGCGGACCGGGTCCAGCAGGCGAAGCTAATGATGCTGTGCGATCTGCTGACCGTCATCCTGACGGTCGGTGTCCTGTTCGCTCCGAATTTTGCATGGCTGTTGCCGCTGCTGGCGCTCCGGGCCATGGCCGGTGTATTTCATGTGCCGGCTCAACAAGCGCTGACCCGCCGGGTCGTTCCGGCTGATTTGCTGCTGCAGGCGACATCCTATAACGGACTGGTTGGCCAGGGATCTAAGGTAGCCGGACCGCTGCTGGGCGCGGTAACACTCGCTGCCCTGTCTCCACAGGCCTGTATCCTGATTAATATGGGAGCGCGGCTGCTGTCTGCTCTGCTGCTGCTAGGATTATGGAAGCTGCCTGAGAGTAGAGCCGGTCAAGAGATGGCAATCGAAAAAGGGCAGACTCGAAAACAGAGCTTCTGGGGTGAATGGAAGGAAGGCTGGGCATTCCTTTGGCACCGTAAAGTGGTATTTCATACCATGATTTTCGGCTTTATCGGTTTAGCGGCAATTTTGATGGTTGATTATCAATTTCCGACCCTGTTTAAGTCTATTTCTCCCGACAATGAATCGTTGACCGGACAGGTTGTGGCCGCGATTGGAGCGGGTGCCGTGGGTGCGCTTGTTGTTCTGAACAAGCTGGGTAAAATCCATTATGCTTGGGGATTGGGCGGAGGCTGCGGATTGATCGGCCTGGGTATTGCGCTGCTAGGGTTATGCCCTCCGGCAAGCCCGCTTTGGCTGTTGCTAGGATTTGGGCTGCTGCTCGGAATCGGCAATGGGACATACATTCTGGTTCAAAATTATATTTTGCAGAAGGAAACTTCCCCGGACGTCGTCGGGCGCGTGTTCGGCATTCAGAATACAATGAACAGTCTCGTGATGCTGACCGCGCCGCTGGTTGGGGGACTATTCATCCGGGCGCTTTCCGTTGGGACGGCCTTCATGTCTATCGGCATAACGATGGTGGGACTTGGCCTGACAGGAATTTTGCTCCGGCGCTTGCTCTGGCCTCAAACGGAAGTTAAAGAAACCGGGGCTGGTGTATCCGGAATGAAAATGCCCTCCGCTTAAACATGCTTTTCGATAGATATTGAATATTGTTAGGGGATAGGGTCCGGAAGTCTCTACCCGAGAACCGTAAATTTTCGGACTACGAGTGAATATGTCATAGGAATAGGCTAAAAGGAGGGGAGGACACCGCAGGTGTGCCCTTCCTTTTTACTTTAGTCGCATGAGCACCCACGCCAGCAATTTTAATGCTGCTCGGCAAAGCGAATGCTCTCCTCCACAAAGGCTAGTACCTCTTCACTTATGGGAAGCAATCCGGTATCCGCGGCCGGACGTTTCCGAACCTCCCAGAACTTGCTTTCCAGCTCCTGGTCTCCGCCAAAGGTAACTTTGGATAACGCTAGCAGCTCTTGTGCAATAATTTGTCCCTCTTCGGATTGCGGCTGGATCCCCTGGGAAATACACCAATCGATCCGGCGAAGCAAGGAAATATACTGCTGGGTGACCGTGTCGTTGTTTTCTAATTTCGGCAAGGTTCTTCGCAGTAGCTCCTGTTCTTCCTTCTCGAAATAGTCGACCCATTTCTTGGGGGTTGATTTCCCATGGGCAATGAACCCGGATACTTTCTCCCAGGGCAAGTCATCCTCCAAATCCACCATATGAATCAGAGAGACCGTATGATCAATTTGCTTTTGCAGGGCGCTTAATTGATCTTGAAGGTGATTGTGATGGGCAATAAGTATCTCCCGATACGACAGCGCATCCAGCAGATGGGCAATGTCCTCCAGCGGTAAAGCCAACTGCTTCAGCATCATTATTTTTTCCAGTCGAAACAAGTCATCCTCAGAATAGTACCGGCGGCCGTGATCATCCTTCCGACCAGGACGGAGCAATCCAATCTGATCATAAAATCGAAGTGTTCGGACCGAAATGGAGCGCTTTTTGGCTACTTGTCCGGTAGTCCATTGAACCATTTTTTTCTCCCCTGACGATTTTATGCTTGCAGGTTACGTTGCGTAACCACTTATAGTTGCCAGTATAACATACGACATACGTACTGGAGGCCAATGAAATGGAAATGCACATCGCGGAGAAGTGGACGAAAGAAAATAAATGGTCATGGCGTGAATTTCTTGCTTTAATGCTGCTTGAATTCGGAGGTGTTGTGTGGTTCGTCAAACATGGCCTGCAGCCCCTGTATGAGGCGCGGTTGGATAATTCCTTGTATGCCGGTGCCTTGACGGGCCTGACCATTGCCGTTATCCTGCTGACCGGACTCTATCTGATTGCCTTGCGGCCCCTTGGATTATCTTGGAATCAAGTCGGTATTCGATGCTTTCCGTCCAGCTATTGGGGGAAGATAATCCTTTGGTTCCTGATCCTGACGATCCTTAGTATTACTGCTGTCATTATCACAGGATATATGGGAAATACCGTGGATAACAGTAAGACCGAAGCATTGCGTGAGCAAGTGAATGGACTAACAGTATGCATAGGGATTCTATCGGCAGGGGTCATATCCCCAGTGTATGAAGAGATTTTTTATCGCGGATTTATTTATCGGTGGTTGAGAACACGTACGGGAAAAGGGTTAAGCCTATTGATCAGTTCCCTGATTTTTACCGCTGCTCATTATCCGACCCTGAATGCCATGCCGGTCAATTTCATCTCGGGTATTATATTTGCCTGGACTTATGAAAGAACCGGCTCTGTCTGGCCTGCCATCCTGATTCATGGAGCTTTCAATTCGATTGCCGTTATCCTGACCGCCTTGTCTTAATGCGATGGATTTGCAGAGGGAAGGGGATAGGTTAAAATACGAACGATATTTTGTCAACAAAAAATTAATGTTCGTGTTTGAGTTGACATCCCTTGTCGGGGATTGTTAAACTAAGAGAGCGCGCGGGAGAACCGCGAATGAGAATGAAACTTATATACTCTCGTATAAAGCCGGGGATAGGGCCCGGAAGTCTCTACCCGAGAACCGTAAATTTTCGGACTACGAGTGAATACGTCATAGGAATAGGCTGTTTCTTGCGTTGCCTTGACGGGCTGCGGCCGATAAGGCCGATTTTGTGCTCGTCAGGGCAAGCGGCGTATTCGCAACCGGGTCCGAAACTTCTGAAAATACGTGTATTTTCATAGAGTTCGGGCTTTTTCTTTTTTTAGCTCAGGGTAAGAACAGCAATTTCAACCATTTTAATTATAGAAGTTGATTTATGAAAAATTAGGAAACCTAAAGAAAGCGGGTGGATGTCAAGCATGTCAGCACGGGTTGGAGTCATTATGGGCAGCAAATCGGATTGGGAGACCATGTCTCACGCATGCAGGGTATTGGAAGAGCTTCAGGTGCCTTATGAGAAAAAGGTTGTATCTGCGCACCGCACGCCGGATCTTATGTTCGAATACGCGGAGCAGGCAGCGGAACGCGGACTGAAGGTGATCATTGCAGGTGCCGGAGGTGCAGCACACTTGCCGGGTATGGTTGCTGCCAAAACGGTGCTGCCGGTGATCGGTGTGCCGGTACAAACAAAGGCGCTGCAGGGGCTGGATTCGCTCCTATCCATCGTCCAGATGCCAGGCGGGATTCCGGTTGCAACGGTAGCCATCGGTAAGGCAGGCGCGACGAACGCCGGGCTGCTGGCAGCACAAATGCTTGGCGCATTCGACCAGGAGCTGGCTGAGCGGGTAACGGCACGGCGAGAGCGGATCCGCGATGAAGTGCTTGAGAGCAGCGGCGAGCTGGTGCTGGAGGAGAAGCAATGAGCCGTTTGAAGCTGGAGGAGGCAGGCCCTCGCCTGGCTCCGGAAGGAGCCGGCGGGGAAGCGCGAGCTAACCTGGATGCCGAGAAGGTAATCGCTCCCGGCTCCACAGTCGGTGTGCTGGGCGGCGGCCAGTTAGGGCGGATGATGGCCTTGGCGGGAAGTAATCTCGGCTATCGCTTTGTAACGCTGGACCCGACACCGGAGTCGCCGTGCGGGCAGGTTGCCCGGCAGATTGTCGCCGGATACGGAGATCGGGCTGCCGCCCAAGAATTGGCTGCTCAAGCGGATGTAATTACCTACGAATTTGAAAATGTGGATGCAGACGTAGCGGCATTGCTTGAAGAGCAGTCTTACGTTCCTCAGGGGAGCCGTTTGCTCTATACAACGCAGCATCGCCTGCGTGAGAAAGCGGCTATTGAGGCGGCTGGCGTGCCGGTCGCTCCTTATGAACAGATTCATAACGAGGAAGGGCTGCGCGGAGCGGCAAGCCGTCTGGGACTGCCGGCGGTATTGAAGACCGCGACTGGCGGTTATGACGGAAAGGGGCAATGGGTGATCCGCTCAGAGGCTGAGATTGCCGAGGCGTATGCCACATTGATTCAGGCGGGGACGGAGCTGGTATTAGAGCAGTTCATTCCGTTTGAGAAGGAATTGTCCGTGATCGCAGCCCGCAGCCCGCGTGGTGAGATCAGGACTTTTCCCGTTGCCGAGAACATTCATGTAGACAATATTCTTCATGCGTCGATCGTTCCGGCCCGGATCGGGTCGGAAGTGCAAGCAGAAGCAGAGAAGCTGGCTTCGCGGATTGCGGAGTCGCTGGGAGCAGTAGGACTGCTGGCGGTGGAGATGTTCCTGACCGGAGACGGAAGGCTGTATGTTAATGAGCTGGCGCCAAGGCCGCACAATTCGGGCCATTATACGATGGAGGCAAATGCGACCTCGCAGTTCGAGCAGCATGTCCGGGCCATCTGCAATTTGCCGCTTGGCGACCCTGGCTTGAGAACACCGGTGGTGATGGTCAATGTGCTTGGCGAACATTTGCAGGCGGTAGAGCAGGCAGTAGCCACCGGGCAATGGGGAGAGAGGGTGCCGTCCATGACTGGCAATCCGGTCATTCCGAAAGTACACTTATATGGAAAGCAAGGTTCTGCGCCGAAGCGGAAGATGGGACATGTCAATCTTTTGTGCAGCGATGTGCAGGACGGGCTGGATTTTATACAGCAAACCAAAATATGGAGGAACCAACAGTTATGATCGAACGTTACAGCAGACCGGAAATGCGGGCCATATGGACCGAAGAGAACAAGTTTAAGGCCTGGCTTGAGGTGGAGATTTGCGCTTGCGAAGCGTGGGCGGAGCTGGGAGTTATTCCGAAGGAGGATGTAGCGCTGCTGCGTCAGAATGCCACCTTCGATATGGATCGGATTTATGAGATTGAGCTGGAGACGCGTCATGATGTCATCGCCTTTACCCGTGCCGTTTCCGAGAGCTTGGGCGCAGAGCGCAAATGGGTGCACTATGGCCTCACCTCGACGGATGTTGTGGATACGGCGCTTGGTTATCTGCTCAAGCAGGCGAACGAGATTCTGGAACGGGATTTGGTAAGCTTCATCGATATTCTGCGCAACAAGGCCATCGAGTACAAGGATACGGCCATGATGGGACGGACACACGGAGTTCATGCCGAGCCGACGACCTTTGGTCTGAAGATGGCGCTCTGGTATGAAGAGATGAAGCGGAACCTGGAACGGTTCAAGCGGGCAGCCGACAATGTTCAGTTCGGAAAGATCTCCGGTGCGGTCGGCACTTATGCGAACATCGACCCGTTTGTAGAGGAGTTCGTCTGCCGCAAGCTGGGCACGAGCCCGGCGCCGATCTCAACGCAGACGCTGCAGCGTGACCGTCATGCTGAATATATGGCGACCCTGGCGTTGATCGCAACCTCGCTCGACAAGTTCGCCACGGAAATCCGGGCGCTGCAAAAGAGTGAGTTCCGCGAGGTGGAGGAAGCCTTTGCGAAGGGACAGAAGGGCTCATCGGCCATGCCGCACAAGCGAAATCCGATTGGCTGCGAGAACATTTCCGGCCTGTCGCGCGTGATTCGCGGGCATATGCTCTCTGCTTATGAGAACGTGACGCTGTGGCATGAGCGCGATATTTCGCACTCTTCGGTGGAGCGTGTGATTTTGCCGGATGCAACGATGCTGCTTAACTACATGCTGAACCGCTTTGGCAATATCGTGAAGAATCTGACGGTATTCCCTGAAAATATGAAGCGCAATATGGAGCGCACATTCGGCGTGCCGTTCTCCGGCCGGGTGATGACGAAGCTGATCGATAAGGGCTTCAGCCGTGAGCAGGCATACGATACTGTACAGCCTCGCGCGATGCAGGCCTGGGAGACGCAGCGGCATTTCCGGGACATTATTGAAGAGACGCCGGAGATCACCTCCGTGCTGACCAAGGAAGAAATCGAGGATGCGTTTAATCCATCCTGGCATTTGAAGCATGTGGATACGATTTTTACCAAGCTGGGATTGAACTAAATTAGTCCTTGGATTGAAGGAATAATGAAAAATGTAAGTTGAACTATAAAGGTTCATGGGAGGGAAGCAAGCATGTCAACACCGGCGATTTCCACGGCGGAGGGAATGATTGGGGCCCCGCTGCTATATAAAGGGAAGGTTCGCGAGCTGTACGATCTTGGGGAGCACTATCTCATCGTCGTAACGGACCGGATTTCGGCCTTCGACTTCGTGCTTGAGCCGGCTGTGCCGGAGAAGGGCAAGGTCCTGAACCGGCTCAGCGCTTATTGGTTCGAGCAGACCAGTCACCTGATCGACAACCATGTGATCCACACCGATGTAGACCGGCTGGAAGGCATTGTTCCGGCGGAGCACCGCGAGGCATTGCGCGGCCGGATCATGGTGACCCGCAAGGCGCAGCGCATCGATATCGAATGCGTGGTCCGCGGATACGTGACCGGCGGGGGCTGGCGGCAGTACCAAGAGAGCGGGGAGATTAACGGAATCAAGCTGCCTGAGGGACTGCGCAAGAACAGCAAGCTGGCAGAGCCGATCTTCACGCCGGCCGCAAAAAACGATGTCGGACACGATGAAGACATCCCATTCGCGAGGATGGCGGAATTGACCGGCTCGGAGCTGGCGGAACAGCTGCGGACCCGCAGTCTGGAGCTGTATAGCTACGCCCGCGAGCGTTGTGAACAGCGCGGCATTGTTCTTGCGGACTGCAAGCTGGAATTCGGCCTGGTGGATGGCAAGCTGATCCTCATTGACGAGATTTTTACCCCGGATGCCTCGCGCTTCTGGGCCGAAGAGAACTATGCGCTTGATATTGAAATCGACAGCATGGACAAGGAACCGGTTCGCACGTATTTGGCCGGCTCGGACTGGGACAAGATCAGCCCGCCGGCCCCGTTGCCGCCGCAAGTTGTGGAGGAGACAACCCGGAGATATAAGGAGATTTACCGGCGCTTGTCCGGAGCGGAGCTATAGCCGCCGCAGCCGGTCAGCCAATCTGTTTTGCGGCATCGCCGCACATACCATGACAAGGGGGAACACGGGAAAATGTTGAAAGCTCGCGTATATGTCACAATTAAGCAAAGCGTACTTGATCCGCAGGGGGTTGCCGTACAGGGGGCGCTGCATTCGATGGGATTCAGAGAGGTTGAGGGTCTGAGAATCGGCAAGTATATGGAGATGCAGTTGGACACCGATGACCGCTTTGAGGCGGAAGCCCGGGTCAAGGCGATGTGCGAGAAGCTGCTGGCCAATACGGTTGTCGAAGATTACCGCTTCGAGTTGGAGGGCTGATCCATGAAATTTGCAGTACTCGTGTTTCCCGGCTCCAACTGTGATATCGACTGTTACAAGGCAGTAGAATCTGCACTTGGCGAACCGGTTGACTACGTATGGCACACAGCTACAGATTTGTCGGGCTATGATTGCATTCTCGTGCCGGGCGGCTTCTCTTACGGAGACTATCTCCGCTGTGGAGCCATTGCCCGCTTCGCGCCGGTGATGAATGAGGTAGCCAAGGCGGCAGAAGAAGGCAAATACGTCCTGGGCATCTGCAACGGCTTCCAGATTTTGACCGAGGCCGGACTGCTCCCGGGGACGCTGCGCCGCAACGATTCCCTGAAGTTCCGCTGTCATGATACGGTGCTTCGTGTCGAGAATAATGACAATCCATTCACCTCGCTCTATGCGGAAGGAGAAGAAATTACGATTCCGATTGCGCATGGGGAAGGCAACTATTATTGCGATGAGGATACCTTGAAGCAACTGCAAGAAAATCGGCAGATTATTTTCAGATACAGTAACAATCCCAACGGTTCGGTGGACGACATTGCGGGGATTACGAACGAACGCGGAAATGTGGTCGGCATGATGCCGCACCCGGAACGGGCGGTTGACGGACTGCTTGGCTCGGAAGACGGCAAGAAGATGTTTACTTCGATATTAAAGGCATGGAGGGATCGGCATGAATCAGCAGGTGTCCGCTAAGGAACCGAATGCAGAGCAAATTGCGGAGCAGCACATTTACAAACAGATGGGCGTATCGGACAGCGAGTATGAGCTGATCTGTGGATTCCTTGGACGCAAGCCGAACTACACGGAAATCGGTGTATTCAGCGTCATGTGGTCAGAGCATTGTGCTTACAAGAACTCCAAGCCGCTCTTGCGCCGTTTCCCGACAAGCGGGCCGCGCGTACTGATGGGACCGGGCGAAGGCGCGGGCATCGTCGATATTGGCGATAATCAGGCGGTCGTATTCAAAATCGAAAGCCATAACCACCCGTCAGCGGTTGAGCCTTATCAAGGCGCCGCTACAGGTGTCGGCGGGATTATCCGCGATATTTTCTCCATGGGGGCAAGACCGGTGGCGCTGCTGAACTCGCTTCGCTTCGGCAAGCTGGAGAGCGAGCGGGTGAAATATTTGTTCGAGCATGTCGTATCCGGCATCGCGGGCTACGGGAACTGCATCGGCATTCCAACGGTGGGCGGCGAAGTGGTGTTTGACGAGAGCTATGACGGCAACCCGCTCGTTAACGCGATGTGCGTCGGCTTGATCGATCACGATAAGATTCAACGCGGCGTAGCCAAGGGCGTCGGAAATCCGGTGTTCTATGTCGGTCCTCCTACAGGCCGGGACGGAATTCACGGAGCGACCTTTGCATCCGAGGAGCTCACCGAAGAATCCGAGGCAAAGCGGACAGCAGTACAGGTTGGCGATCCGTTCATGGAGAAGCTCGTGATGGAGGCTTGTCTGGAGTTGATCGATACCGGCATTGTGCTGGGGATTCAGGATATGGGCGCAGCCGGGTTGACCTGCTCCAGTGCGGAGATGGCGAGCAAGGCGGGGAATGGTCTGGAGCTGTATCTCGATCAGGTTCCGCAGCGCGAGGAGGGCATGACTCCGTATGAAATGATGCTGTCGGAGTCCCAGGAACGTATGCTGTTCGTAGTGGAGCCGAAGGATGAAGCGCAGGCGCTGGAGATTTTTGAACGGTGGGGCGTGATTTGCGCGAAGGTCGGTAAGGTTACGGATGACGGCCGGTTGAAGCTGTTCCATCATGGCGAAGTGGTTGGCGATATGCCGGTGACCGCACTTGTAGATGAATGTCCGGTGTACGAAAAGCCATCCGCGGTGCCTGCTTATTATGAGCAAAATACAGGAATCGACACGCTTCGCTATCCGGAAGTGAGCGATCTGAACTTAGCGTTGGAGCAAATCCTGGCTTCGCCTTCGGTGGCAAGCAAGGCTTGGGTGTATAACCAGTATGATTACATGGTTCGGACCAGCACGGCAGTTCGTCCGGGTTCTGACGCGGCGGTGGTGACGGTTCAAGGCACCCGCAAGGCGCTGGCTATGACGACGGACTGTAATGGACGTTTCGTCTATCTGGATCCGGAAGTGGGCGGCAAGATTGCAGTGAGTGAGGCCGCGCGGAATATTGTGTGCTCGGGTGCAGAGCCGCTGGCGATTACGGACAATCTGAATTTCGGCAGCCCGGAGAAGCCGGATATTTTCTGGCAGATGGAGCGTGCGGTTGACGGCATGGCGGAAGCCTGCCGTGTGCTGGACGCACCGGTCATCGGCGGTAATGTCAGCTTGTACAATGAAAATTTGCAAGGTGCGATCTATCCGACACCGGTTGTCGGGATGGTTGGCCTGGTTCATGATACGGATCATATTACGACGCAAGGCTTCAAAAACGAGGGCGATGTCATTGTACTGCTCGGGGATACCCGCGGCGAGCTTGGCGGCAGCGAGTTCCAGGCCGTGGTGCATGGCGTAACAGAAGGACGTCCGCCAGTGCTGGACCTCCAAGTGGAGAAGCAGCTGCTTGATGCCGTGCTAAGCGCTATTCAAGGCGGCTTGGTTCGTTCGGCACATGACTTGTCAGAGGGCGGCCTAGCGGCAGCGCTTGCCGAGAGCTGCATCAGTGGCGGCATCGGTGCCAAGATTGAGCTTGATTCTGCCCTGCGTGCTGATTTGGCGTTGTTCAGTGAATCCCAGTCGCGGATCGTGTTATCGGCAGCTCCGGCACAGGCGGAGCAATTGCTGGATCATCTTGCCTCGCGCGGGGTTCCGGTACAGCGGATCGGCGTTGTTGAGGGCAGTGCGCTGAAGGTCTCCGTTAACGGAGCATCGGCGATTGACAGACCGGTGAAGGAGCTGGCCCGGGTCTGGGAGGATGCGATTCCATGTCGGATGCAATGATGCCTTCGCAGCAGCTATGGACGGGAGACTATTATAACGAAGGCACGGGGCGAAGCGATATTTTCGATACCTTGAAAGAGGAATGCGGCGTGTTCGGTGTGTTCGGACACCCGGAGGCGGCCTCGCTGTCTTATTACGGCTTGCATGCATTGCAGCACCGCGGCGAGGAGAGTGCGGGAATCTGTGTAACCGATGGAGAGCAGTTCAACTACCACCGCGGCATGGGGCTGGTCAAAGAGGTGTTTGACCGTGACAAGCTGTCCTCGCTGCCGGGGAACCGCTCCATCGGCCATGTGCGTTATTCGACGAGCGGTGATAGCCGTCTGACGAATGCCCAGCCGCTGATCTTCAAATATCGAGATGGTGATCTCGCGGTGGCAACGAACGGGAATATCGTCAATGCCCCGCAGATTCGCCGAGAGCTGGAGCAGGCGGGCTCGATTTTCCAGACGACCAGTGATACAGAGGTTATCGCCCATCTGATCGCCCGTTCATCGAAGGAATTTGTCGAGGCAGCCAAGGATGCGCTTCGCCAATTGGTTGGCGGGTTTGCTTTCTTGCTGATGACGAACAACAAGCTGATCGTTGCCAGTGATCCGCACGGTCTGCGTCCGCTGACGATGGGGCGGTTAGGAGACGCCTATTTATTCTCATCGGAGACCTGTGCCTTTGAGGTGGTCGGTGCTGAAATTATCCGCGACATCCTGCCGGGCGAGCTGTTGGTGCTGGATGAGAACGGAATGCGGGAGGATCGTTATGCCGAGCCGCAGCGCAAGGCGCTGTGTGCGATGGAATACATCTACTTCAGCCGGCCGGACAGCGAGTTGAACGGAGCGAACCTGCACCGGGCCCGCAAGCAGATGGGACAGGTGCTGGCGCAGGAATCCTTTGTGGATGCGGATGTAGTAACCGGAGTGCCGGATTCGAGTATATCGGCTGCGATTGGTTACGCGGAGCAGACAGGAATTCCTTATGAGCTTGGACTGATCAAGAATAAATATACGGGCCGGACCTTCATCCAGCCGAGCCAGGAGCTGCGCGAGCAAGGCGTCAAGATGAAGCTTAGCGCTGTGCGAGGCGTGGTGGAGGGCAAGCGGGTTGTAATGATTGACGACTCTATCGTCCGGGGAACGACCTCGCGGCGTATCGTCAATTTGCTGCGGGAGGCGGGAGCGACCGAGGTGCATGTGCGGATTACATCGCCTCCGTTTAAGAATCCGTGCTTCTACGGCATTGATACACCCGACCGGGCAGAGCTGATCGCTTCCTCCAAGTCGGTGGAGGAGATTCGCCAAGAGATTAATGCGGATTCCCTGCAATTTTTGACCCCGGATGGATTGATACGAGCTGTCGGCGGATTTAATCAGGGCGACTTTAAGGGCGGCTTGTGTATGGCTTGCTTCGACAATGACTATCCGACCCAAACGGATTTTGACGGGGAAGAGAAGTTTGGCTGTACGTGTTGAGTAGTGAGAGCTAGTTGTAAAAACTACATTTATATTTCTTCGGTGAAGGGGAAACAGGCAAACTAGGTGTAGAAAGTACAGCTATTTTCCACGATCTAGGCTCTTCACCTTGGCATAGAGGTTACTTAATTGCAGTTTGTACATTTAAACCTGTCTGTTTCAAGAGAAGAACGAAGAATAGATGTATCTTATACAGCTATTAGGATAATAAGGAGCTATATTAGTTGAACTAAAGAACTGCAGAGAAAAGGCATAAGTGTAAAGTGTTTTGAAGTAAAAGCTTTCTGAAAGAAAGCTACTTCGAGAGCATAAGCTCGGTAGCGTTCGCCTTTGAGAGCGGATTTCTTCCTTCACATGGCCAATTCAATCCAAGAAATTCGCGAACAACAGCGATCGTAAGAACACTTTACACGTTGCCTCCTGTGTATAATCATTAGTTCAACTTATATAGTTATCTTTAGCCAAGAAAATATGTTATAGGGAGAGTGTCGATACGTGTCTGAGGCATACAAACAAGCCGGAGTGGATATTGCGGCAGGCAATGAAGCGGTAGAGCGGATGAAGAAGCATGTCAAACGGACGTTCCGTCCTGAGGTTATGACAGAGCTTGGCGGGTTTGGCGGATTGTTCGGCTTGAATAAGGACAAATACGAGGAGCCGGTGCTTGTGTCGGGAACCGATGGGGTCGGCACCAAGCTGAAGCTGGCTTTTGCAATGGACAAGCATGATACGATCGGCATCGATGCGGTTGCAATGTGTGTCAATGATATCGTGGTGCAAGGCGCAGAGCCGCTGTTCTTCCTGGACTATCTTGCCTGCGACAAGGTCATTCCCGAGAAGATCGAGGCGATTGTAGCGGGGATTGCCGAAGGCTGTCATCAATCAGGCTGTGCTCTGATCGGCGGCGAGACGGCAGAGATGCCCGGCATGTATGCCGAGGGTGAATATGATATTGCCGGCTTTACGGTCGGCGTGGTTGACAAAAGCAAGATCGTTAATGGCAGTTCCATTGCTGCAGGGGATGTTGTGTTGGGACTGCCGTCCAGCGGAGTTCACAGCAACGGCTTCTCGCTGGTGCGCAGGCTCTTGCTGGAGCAAGCGGGCTATGATCTGAAGGACCGGGTATCCGGGCTGGATGGAGAAGTGCTTGGCGAGGTTTTGCTGGCGCCGACGCGGCTCTACGTCAAGCCGGTGCTGTCGCTGCTTGAGAAGGTCCAGGTGAAGGGAATGGCTCATATTACGGGCGGCGGCTTCATCGAAAATATCCCTCGCGTATTGCCGGACGGCGTAAACGCGGAAATCGACTATGGCTCCTGGCCGGTGCAGCCGATCTTCCGGCTGCTGCAGCGTACAGGAGAGGTCAGTAACCGGGACATGTTCACGACCTTCAACATGGGAATCGGGCTTATCATCGTCGTTGCGGAGCAGGATGCCGAGCAGGCGCTTGCCGCATTGCGCGAGGCGGGCGAGACCCCGTATCAAATCGGTCGCATTACTGCCGGAGAACGGGTGGTTACCTTTACCGGGGTGGAAGTCTGATGTCGCAAGGCTGTCGGATTGCTGTATTTGCTTCGGGAAATGGCAGTAATTTTCAGGCGTTGCTGGAGGCCTCCCGGGAAGGGAGGCTTGGCGGCGGTGAAATCGTGCTGCTCGTCTGTGACAAGCCGAATGCCTTTGTCGTCGAACGGGCCCGCCAGGCGGGGGTGGAGACGTATCTGTTCCGCCCGAAGGAATATGCGCGGCGCGAGGATTACGAGGCTGAGATCGCAGCAAGGCTTACTGAGCTTGAGATCGACCTGGTCGCATTGGCTGGCTATATGCGCCTGCTTACACCGGTATTGGTTAGTCCTTACGCCGGAAGAATGTTGAATATTCATCCATCCCTGCTGCCCGCATTTCCGGGCACGGATGCTATTGGACAAGCCTGGAATTACGGAGTCAAGATTACGGGTGTGACCGTGCATCTGGTGGATGAGGGCATGGATACGGGAACCATTGTGGCGCAAGAAGCTGTGACGGTGGAGCCCGGCGAGGATGTCGATTCTTTGACGGCCCGGATTCACCAAGTCGAACAGCGCTTATATCCTCAGGTTGTGAAACAATTTGCCGAGGGCAGAGTTCGCGTGAACGGACGTAAGGTAGAGTTGGGCTAAGTTGTTGTGTGAGCTGTATAAGTTAACTTAAAAAGTTACGCAGAAAGGCAAAAAGTGTGAAGTGTTAAAAGCTTTCTATAAGAAAGCTGCTTCGAAAGCATAGAGCGATAGCGTTCACCTTTGTGAGTGGAATTCCGCCTTACCATAATTAGGTCCAATCAGAGGATTCCGCGAACAACAGCGATCGTAAGAACACTTCACACGTTGCCCTATAAGCGTAAAGATCATTAGTTTAACTTATATAGCTGGTTTTTCGATATTTCCCGAGAAATATTGCAAGCACATTCGTCAAAATTAAAGGGGGACCTGGAACGTGGGAATCAAGAGAGCGCTGGTCAGTGTATCGGATAAGACAGGGATTGTAGAGTTTTGCCGGGAGTTGTCCGGACTGGGGGTAGAAATCATATCCACCGGCGGTACGAAAAATCTGCTGGCGAAGGAAGGCGTGCCCGTCATCGGGATTTCCGATGTGACCGGATTCCCGGAAATTTTGGATGGGCGGGTGAAGACGCTGCATCCGGCTGTGCACAGCGGATTGCTGGCGGTTCGCGACAGTGCGGAGCATCAGGCGCAAATGCAGGAATTGGGACTGGATTATATTGATCTGGTGGTCGTGAATCTCTATCCGTTTCAGGAGACGATTGCGAAGCCGGATGTGACTTATGAGGACGCGATTGAAAATATCGATATCGGCGGCCCGACCATGCTTCGCTCTGCGGCGAAAAACCATGCGTTTGTCAGTGTGGTAGTGGATGCTGCGGACTATGCCGGCGTTATTGAAGAGATTCGGGCTGGCGGCGATACTACGCTCGATACGCGCAAGCGTCTGGCGGCGAAAGTGTTCCGTCATACCTCGGCGTATGATGCACTGATCTCGGAATATTTGTCGAAGGTGACTGGCGACCCATTGCCGGAACGCTTTACGGTCACTTACGAGAAAATTCAAGATTTGCGCTATGGCGAAAATCCACATCAAAAGGCTGCATTCTACCGGAAGCCGCTTGCAGCTGTGGACACGCTGACTTCAGCAGAGCAACTGCACGGCAAGGAACTCTCCTATAACAATATCAACGATGCCAATGCAGCCCTGCAAATTGTTAAGGAGTTTGATGAGCCGGCTGTTGTCGCCGTGAAGCATATGAATCCTTGCGGTGTGGGAGTAGGGGAAAGCATTTATGAAGCTTACCGGAAGGCGTATGATGCGGATCCGGTATCGATTTTCGGCGGAATCATTGCCGCAAACCGGATCATTGACGAAGCTACAGCAGTATTGTTGAAGGAGATTTTCCTGGAGATCATTATTGCTCCGGACTTCACTCAAGAGGCGCTTGACGTACTGACACAGAAGAAAAATATTCGTCTATTGAAGCTGGGTAGCCTGCAGTCAGGCGCTAATCGCAGCAGTCAGTTCGTCGTTACTTCGATTGATGGCGGGATGATCGTGCAGGAGAGCGATGTCCACACCTTGTCCGAGAGCGATCTGACGGTGGTTACCGACCGCAAGCCGACCGAGGCGGAATTGAAGCAGCTGTTGTTCGGGTGGAAGGTCGTTAAGCATGTGAAGTCTAATGCGATTGTGCTGGCAAAGGATGATATGACGGTTGGAGTAGGTGCCGGGCAAATGAACCGCGTCGGATCGGCAAAGATTGCGATTGAGCAAGCGGGCGACAAGGCGAAGGGCAGTGTACTTGCTTCCGATGCGTTCTTCCCGATGGGAGATACGTTGGAGTTTGCAGCAAAGGCTGGAATTACGGCGGTAATTCAGCCGGGGGGCAGTGTCCGTGACGAAGAGTCGATCAAGGTTGCTAATGAGAATGGAATCGCGATGATCTTCACAGGAGTCAGACATTTTAGACACTAATAAACACTAAATAGTTGTTATTAGTAAATGTGAATAACAGGTTTGACTAGGCCAAAATCGGCAGGAGGTACCCAAATGGATATATTAGTCGTCGGCGGCGGAGGCCGTGAGCATGCAATATGTTGGGCGCTCGCCAAGAGCCCCAGGGTCGGAACAATCTATTGTGCGCCAGGAAATGCAGGGATTGCCCAAGTAGCCGAGCTGGTCCCAATTCAGGTTGGGGAGTTCGGCAGGCTGGCTGCATTTGCCCGGGAGAAGCAGTTGGACCTTGTCGTAATCGGTCCGGATGATCCCTTGGTCGAAGGGATTGTCGATGCGATTGAAGAGGCCGCTCCGGGAATTCCGGTGTTCGGCCCGCGCAAAAATGCAGCATTGATCGAGGGCAGCAAAACGTTTATGAAGGATCTGCTGCATAAGTATGAAATTCCAACGGCAAGCTACCAGAAGTTTGCAGATTATGCAGCCGCGCTTGAATATTTGCATTCCCAGCAGGCGCCGATTGTCATTAAGGCAGACGGACTGGCAGCCGGTAAGGGTGTAACGGTGGCCTTCACTCAGGAAGAAGCAGAAGAGGCCTTGAAGGCGATTATGGTTGACAAGGTATTCGGTGAGTCGGGCAGCCAGGTCGTGATCGAGGAGTTCCTTGAAGGGCAAGAGATGTCGATTCTGGCATTTGTAGACGGGGAAACGGTACGTCCGATGGCTGCGGCTCAGGATCATAAGCAGCTGTACGACAGTGACCGCGGGCCGAATACCGGAGGGATGGGGACCTACTCGCCTCTGCCTCACATTTCGAATGAGATCATTGATGAGGCGATCGAGACGATCATTAAGCCGACTGCAAAAGCTATGGTTGCGGAGGGACGTCCGTTCCGCGGTGTCTTGTTCGCCGGCCTGATGGTGACACCTGAGGGTAAGCCTAAAACGATCGAATTCAACGCCCGCTTCGGCGATCCGGAGACCCAGGTAGTGCTGCCGCGCCTAAAAAGCGACTTGCTCGAAATTTTCCTGGCAGCGGTTGAAGGCCGACTGGGTGACGTGGAGATCGAATGGAGCGAAGAAGCGGCGGTCTGCGTGATTCTGGCTTCCGGAGGCTACCCGGCTTCTTATCCGAAGGGCCTGCCGATTCAGGGACTGGAGCAGGCGGAGACAGCGCATAGTCTCGTCTTCCATGCAGGAACTGCGCGAGGCGAGCAGGGAGAGTGGCTGACGAACGGCGGACGGGTACTGGGCGTTGTCGGAGTTGGTGCTCATATTGCCGAGGCGAGAGAGCGTGCCTATGAGGCCGCCGGTAAAATTACGTTCGACGGGAAGCATAACCGCACAGATATTGCAGCCAAAGCATTGGTATAACGAACTGAGAAAATGCCGTCCGGGACGCCGGGCGGTATTTTTGTTTTTTTATTCGGCTTGTAGGCTGGCTGGAGCAGCAGGAAGGGATGGCTATCGGATTGTAGAATTTAATATTTGCAACTCAGATCAAATCCTTGAGGGGATACCCGTGCTACATTTGGGAAGAAAGGAGTGTTGCCTTCATGTATGAATGGAATGAGATGGTCCAGAGGATGATTGATTGGGTGGATGAGCATTTAGACGCCACGCCCTCATTATTGGCCATTTCACAACAGCTGGGATACTCGCCCTATTATTGTACCAAGCAGTTCCATGCGCTGACGGGGATGACACTGCGGGAATACGTCACTATGCGTCGAATCAGCGGTGTCGCACTGGAGCTCCGCGACACGGAGGAGAGGATACTGGACATTGCCGTCAAGTACGGATTCTCATCCCAGGAAGCATTGACGAGGGCATTCGTTAAGGCGTTCAATATTACCCCCAACGCTTACCGGAAGTCGAAACGTCCTATCCCGCTGGCTATTCGTCAGGAAGTATACACCCCTTATCATTATGCCATGAAGGAGAGCGGATCTATGGGTGCAATATCGTCTATCCAATATGTCGAAGTCAAGGTAGAGAAGATCCCGGCACATAAGCTTGTCGGAATCTGGGATCTCAAGTCTAACAATTATGGAAGCTTTTGGAGCAATGGTCATGACTGCGACGACATATGCGGCACACTGGCAAGCTTATCGGGACGGGTACTACCCGGACAGTTAGGGCAATTGGGCGGATGGTTTTATGAGAATACTAAAAAGGGCTATTTCTACGGTCTTGCGATGCCGGAAGAGGATGAAGGCTTGATTCCCGAGGGCATGGAGCTTCGTCCGGTGCCGGAATCGGAATATGTAGTATTCCATCATCCCCCGTACGATTACTTGAAGGACAATCCGGCCGTAATGCAAGCAGTGGAAGCGATGGCGTGGAACTTTGATCCCCGTACGATAGGGTATGTATGGGATTATGAGGGCAACAAGCAGGAGTATCAGAGGCATTTCCCGGAAGGATACGGGTATGCGGTAGTACGACCTGTAAAAAGAGCCCCAATCCAACCGTAAAGTACGCTGTACGAGCCGTGGATAATCTCTCTCTTTCTGGAGATATTACCAGGGAGGAGGCGATTCTGCTTGAGTAATGAGGAAAAAAGAATGCACCCGGTCTCGCGGGAAATCGTCGAGACGGAAGGTGTGTACACTGACGAGCTTGGACGCGAGACATACCTGCATAAGGGGGATGAGTTCCCTGCCGACCTGGTCCTCGGGACGACGGAATACAAGCTGACCGAGCTGGCCCAGGTCAAGCATGCAGAAGGACGAACCAATCCTAGACTGGTGCCGAAAAAGGAAGAAGATAATTGATTGGAGCGCCCTTTGAGCCCGGCATTTTGCCTGAGCGATCAGAGGGCGCCTTTACTTTTCCTCTTGAAGACTGGCCGTTTCAGGTGTACCTTTAATAGAATGAGAGTCATGATAACGAGGTGAGGAGAACGAGATGAAGCAGACGGGACAGCAGCATACAGCCGGAACGGTCGGTATGGAGGATATAGTACGGGCACATCATGTGCTGAAGGAAGTGGTCAGACGGACTCCGCTTCAGTTAGATCATACCCTGAGCACGAAATATGATTGCAAGGTTTATTTAAAGCGGGAGGATTTGCAGATCGTCCGCTCCTTCAAAATTCGGGGAGCTTATAATATGATCCGAAGCCTGGCGCCTGAGGACCTCGATAAGGGCATTGTCTGCGCCAGCGCAGGGAATCACGCCCAAGGCGTGGCTTTTTCCTGCCATGTCATGGGGATCAAGGGCAAGATTTATATGCCTAGCACGACACCGAATCAGAAGATTAAGCAGGTTAAGCGATTCGGCGGGGATGCGGTAGAGGTCATTCTGACCGGCGACACTTATGATGATGCCTATGCGGAAGCAATTAAGGCCTGCGAGGAAGGCGGCATGACGTTTATTCATCCGTTCGACGATCCGATGATCGTGGCCGGTAACGGGACGATTGCGATGGAGATCATGGAGGGTCTGGACTCGCCGGCGGATTATATGTTCGTCACGATTGGCGGAGGCGGTCTGATCTCCGGTGTAGGCACGTATTTGAAGACAGTGAGTCCGAATACGAAGCTGATCGGGGTGGAGCCGTCCGG
This sequence comes from Paenibacillus apis, assembly GCF_018333295.1. NCBI lineage: Bacteria > Bacillati > Bacillota > Bacilli > Caryophanales > Paenibacillaceae > Paenibacillus > Paenibacillus apis. The sequence goes on along the minus strand of NZ_BORS01000009.1, from coordinate 235,721 downwards.
TGCGGCTTCGATGACGGAGGCGATCCGGCGCAAGGAGGTCGTGACTTTAGAGTCGATCGATAAGTTTGTTGATGGTGCTGCGGTAAAACGGGTCGGCGACTTGAACTATGAGCTCAGCAGGGGCTTGATCGATGACATCGTCCTCGTTCCCGAGGGTAAGGCCTGCACAACTATTCTGGAGCTGTACAACGACAGCGCAATTGTTGTTGAGCCGGCGGGAGCACTGGCGGTCTCGGCACTGGATATGTACCGCGAGCAGATCAAGGGGAAGACGGTGGTCTGCATTATTAGCGGCGGCAACAACGACATTGACCGGATGCAGGAAATGAAGGAGCGTTCGCTCATCTACGAAGGCTTGAAGCATTACTTCCTGATCAACTTCCCGCAGCGTGCCGGCGCACTTCGTGAATTTCTGGAGCAGGTGCTTGGACCGAACGACGATATTGCGCGTTTTGAATATACGAAGAAGCATAACAAGGAGAATGGCCCGGCACTCGTTGGCATCGAGCTCAGCGACAAGGAGGATTATCAGGCGCTGATCGACCGGATGAGTGCGAAGGGGATCGCCTATACAGAGCTGAACCGGGATCTGAACCTGTTCAATCTGCTTATTTGAGCAGTAGAAAGTCCATAATCACATAAGGTTTAAGGGTTTAGAAGAATCATAACGTCCGAGAAATCGGGCGTTATTTTTTCGACAATTTACTGTCAATCTGATGTTTTTTGAAAAAAATATACATTACTATTGATGGTTTTTGAAAATTATGATATTCTCTTGATGCAATGTAATCGCTATCATAAGGGGTGGAAAAATGATGAGACATTATGAGGTAATCGTATCCGGCGGCGGCGTATCGGGAGCTATAGCAGCTATCGCAGCGGCGAGAGCCGGAGCGAAAACCCTGATCGTCGAAGCGAACGGCTTTCTGGGCGGAACGTTAACAGCGGCAGGCGTCGGTCCCATGATGACCTTTCACGCGGGGAAGAAGCAGGCGATCCAGGGAATTACGGACGAACTGATCCAGCGGCTGCGCCGGATTGGCAAGTCGCCGGGACACATCGAGGATGCGACGAACTACACCTATTCCGTAACTCCGTTTGATGCCGAGGCCATGAAGCACGAGCTGGAGACTATGCTGCTGGAAGCGGGAGGCGACATCTTGTATCACACGATGCTGGCCGGCGTGGTCACGAACGGAAGCCGCATCACTTCGTTGACCCTGTGCAATAAGGCAGGGCTAAGCGAGATTACCGGCGACGTCTTTATCGATGCGACCGGCGATGGAGACGTGGCGGCCTGGGCGGGCGTAGAATTCGCGAAAGGCCGCGAGAGCGACGGCATGTCGCAGCCGATGACGCTGAAGATGAAGATGCGAAATGTGGATACAAGCGCTATCCGCGATTATATCCGCAAGCATCCGGAGGAGTTCACGCGCATGAATCAGGATCTGTCGGTCATGGATACGGCGGAACGACTCTCTGTCATCGGCTTCGAGAAGCAGTTCAAGGAAGCGAAGGAGCGCGGCGAGGTAACGATCAAACGGGAGGATGTGTTGTTTTTCGAAACGAATAATCCCGGCGAGGTTATCATGAATACAACGCGTATTCTTGGCTGCGACAGCACCGACCCGTGGAGTCTGAGCCTGGCGGAGATCGAGGGGCGCAGACAGTGCCGTGAGCTGGAGCTGTTCCTGAGGAAGTATGTTCCCGGTTTTGAGGAGGCGATCGTTGTATCGACCGGTCCGTCCATCGGTGTCAGGGGTTCGCGCCAGATTAAAGGACAATATACGCTGACGGGCGAAGATATTTTGACCATGAAAAAATTCGACGACGTTATTGCTCATTCGGGCTACCCGATCGATATCCACAGCCCGGACGGGGAGGGAACGACGCATGGACGGCTGGAATGGGGCGGCATGTACGGTATTCCTTACCGCAGTCTTGTGACCGACCAGTTCGATAATCTGATTGTGGTCGGACGCTGTCTGTCCGCAACCTTCGAGGCGCAGGCCGCCGTCCGGACGACGCCGACGGTGGGCGCGATTGGGCAAGCGGGCGGCACGGCTGCAGCGCTGGCCGTCAAATCCCGCAAGGCCGTCACGGAGGTGGACATCGCCGAATTGCAGCGCAAGCTGCGTGAGGAAGGAGCCTATCTCGAGGTTTAATATGCTGGAACCCGTAATTATATGAATTCTAAGGGGATGTGTCTATGGAAACTTTGCAAGTAATCGGCATTTTGCTTGTATTCGCCGTATTTGTAGCTTTAATGATGATGAGAAAGCTGCCTACCCTGCTGGCACTGCCATTGATGGCCGTACTGCTGGCTGCTGTTGCGGGTATACCGTTCATTTCAAGCGACCCGGAAGCGTTTACAATCGCTAAGGGCGTATTGGCGGGCGGAGCTATGCGGCTGTCTACGGCAATCGCTGGCCTCATCTTCGGGGCCTGGTTCGGGCAGATTCTGAACAAGGTCGGCATTACCAAGACAATTATCCGCAAAGCTGCCGAATTGGCTGGCGATAAGCCGCTGGCAATCGCGATTGTCTTCTTTCTGGCAGCATCGGTCATTTTTGCGGCGGCGAGCGGCCTTGGCATGGTCATTCTCGTCGGTACCATCACAATACCGATTATGCTTACTGCCGGATTGAAGCCGTTTGTCAGCGGGCTGGTCGTCCTTCTGGCCAATGCGGTAGGCGTGACGTTCAATGTGTCCAACTGGGCAATTTATACGGATGTGCTGGGAATCCAGACTTCGGAAGTAGCTTCCTACTCGTTACTATGCGGACTTCCTCTGATTCTTATGGCACTCGTTATGATCGTGTTCTATACGAAGAAGGGCGGCAAGGTGAAAAAAGCGTGGGCGATGCCGGCCAAGCAGGATCCTTCCGGCGGACCGGAATCCAAGAACGTTCGCTCTATCGCGCTGATCAGCCCGCTGGTGCCTGTGTTGCTGGTATTTCTGCTGAAGCTTGATATCGTATCCGCCGTCTTTGTCGGCGCGGCCGTGACGCTGCTGCTTTCGACGCCAAAACGGCCGGTGCATGTGTTGTCCAGTGCGCTTGTGGAAGGCATTCAGGATGTGGCAGGAGCCCTGGGTCTGATGATCGGTATCGGCATGCTGCTGGCCGCCGTTACTGCTCCTGAAGTGGCAGCGCTTATTCAGCCGCTGATCGAAGGGATTTTGCCGTCGTCTCCGCTCACTTACGTACTGGTCTTTACCTTGTTGTCGCCGCTTGCAATCTACCGCGGTCCGCTGAATGTGTGGGGCCTGGGCAGCGGCATCGCCGCTCTGATGGTAGCGGGAGGCATGGCTCCAATCGCCGCTATGCTTGCGCTGCGCATTGTCAGCAACCTGCAGGCCGTCAGCGATCCTACTAATTCGCACAATGTTTGGGTGGCCGACTTTACAAAGACGGACATCGTGGAAATTTTGAGGAAAACGGTGCCGTGGATGATTCTGATCGTATTTATTTCCATGATTATAGCCGCCTTCTACGCTTTTTAGAGAATCATTAGCAGTAACGAAGAGACAGATAAAAGACAGACGATATATGGGGAGGAATACGGGATGGGCAATCAAGAGGTGCGCATCGGCATCGACGTGGGCGGTACATTCACGGATGCTGTAGCCATCGACAACCATACTTACGAAATCATATCCAAGGTTAAAATACCGACGACGCATCACGACGAACGGGGGGTAGCCAGCGGTATTGTACAGATCATCGAACGGCTTATGAAGGACAACGGGATCTCGCCGCAGGATATTACCTTCATCGCCCACGGTACAACCCAGGCAACGAACGCTCTGCTTGAAGGCGATGTGGCCCGGGTCGGCATTCTCGGCATGGGCACGGGCATCGATGCCCGCAGCGCCCGCTCGGAGACGAATATTGAGCATATCGAGCTGGCGGCAGGCAAATATCTCGTTACGTACCACACGTTCATAGACTCCAAGGATCTGACAGATGAGGCGATCGACAATGCGATTACCGATCTTGTAATGCAGGGCGCCCAGGTTATTGTCGCTTCCGAGGCTTACAGCGTCGACGATCCCTCCAATGAATTGAGAGTCATCGAACGGGCGCGCAGCCGGGGCATCTACGCTACCGGCGGGCATGAGATATCGCAGCTCTACGGCTTGAAGACGCGAACACGCACGGCGGTGGTCAATGCCAGTCTCATTCCGAAAATGATGGAGACAGCGAATATGACCGAGCAGGCGGTCAAAGAGGCGGGCATCACATCCCAGCTTATGATCATGCGCTGCGACGGCGGTGTGATGAGCATCGACGAGGTGCGCCAGCGGCCGATTCTGACGATGCTGTCCGGACTCGCCGCCGGTGTGGCGGGTGCGCTTATGTACGAGAAAATCTCCGACGGTATTTTCTTTGAAGTCGGGGGCACCAGCGTCGATATTTCCGTGATCAAGAACGGCAAGGTCATGATTGAAAATGCCGAGGTCGGCGGACATAAAACCTATTTGCGCTCGCTTGATGTACGGACGCTGGCGGTGGCCGGGGGAAGCATGATCCGGGTGGAAGACGGCGCGATCATCGATGTAGGGCCGCGCAGTGCCCACATTGCCGGCAAGGAATATGAGTGCTTCACCGATACCGCCAACCTGGAGGGGGCGGAGCTCAAGCAGATCAGTCCCCGCGAAGGCGATCCCGATTATACGATCGTTAGCGCGGCCGGAGGCGAATATGCGTTGACGCTGGCCGGTGCGGCCAATATTTTGGGCTATGTGCCGGACGGTGATTATGCGCGCGGCAGCGACGCAGCGGCGCGTAAGGCGTGGCAGGTGCTGGCCGATAGACTCGGAGTGACCGTGGAGGAAGCGGCTCGTGCGGCGATGGACATCGCTGTACGCAAAGTGATGAAGTCCGTCCGCGAGATGATCACCGACTATGAGCTGGACGAGAGCTTTGTTACTCTCGTCGGCGGAGGCGGCAGCGGGGCCGTACTGGTGCCGGCCCTGGCCGATGCTGAAGGCTTCAAGCATCAAATCGCGAATAACGCGCCGTATATCTCCACGATCGGCGTAGGCATGGCGATGGTTCGCGAACAGATCGAGAAGACGGTCGTCGGCGCGACCGAGCATGATATCAAGCTGATCCGCGCCGAGGTGATCGAGAAGATTGTTCGATCCGGCGCCAACGAGGCGACGGTGGACGTCACCATTGAGGTAGACGCCCAGCGCAATATATTGCGCGCCATTGCCACTGGCTCTACCGAGCTGCGATCCAAGGATTTGGCCAACCGCGATGTTCCGCTGGAGGCGCTGCAGGCTACGGCTGCCGAAGCGCTGAATGCAGGGGAGCAGGAAACGGAGTTGAAGGCAGCTTCAGGCCGTTGGTACCTGTTCGAGCGCATAGAGACGAAGAAGGCGATGCTGGGTCTGTTCAAAAAGAAGATTCCGCATATCGGAGTGCTGGATCGCGAAGGTGTGGTGCGCTTCAAAAAGGCGAACGCTTATTATCTCCACTTCCGCAAACGGGACCTAAGCGGCAGCTTCTCAGCCTTTCTGGACGAAAACACGATTTATTCCGATGCCAACGCGACAATTCCCAAAGCATTTCTGTTCTACAAGGAGAAGATGCTGGATTTAACAGGCATGCAGACAAAGGAGCAGCTTTTCTCTATTCTGGAGGTAGAGACGCAGCTGCTGGAAGAGGACAGCGAAATGCTGGCTGTCGTCTATCAGTAACGCAGGCGAAGAGCGCGGAAATACAGTGATGCAGGATGAAAGGAGAGCGGGAACGTATGGCGAAGGAACATTTGCTGCTGCCGGACGAACAGGTGATGGCCTATGCAGAGCTGACCCAGGACTTGCTGTTTCATAAGATTCCGCCAAGTCGTGCAGCCTTCTATGTCCGGCGGTCGCTGGAGCGCGGAGCGGAATTGGCCGCTGCTGCGCGGAAGGAAGGGAAGGATATCCGCGAGCTGTGCCGGGCGGCAGGCATCTCGGTGACGATCGCCGATGGGGAGAGCACGTTTGGAAAAGTGCGGTTCCGGGCGGAGATCGAATTTTCCGACAAGGAACGGGCGATTACGGTTTACCGCAGCTCGCTGCGCGAGCTGGAGCAAGCCTGTCAGCGCTATCTGCCAGAGGCGGCGCTGTCGTTCAATGATATGGTCAACATTCATCTGGCACATGAATATTATCATTATCTGGAGTACAGCGGCCATGGCTTCACGAACGAGCTGCTGCCGCCTGTAACGACGCTGTCCTTCGGCCCGCTTCGCCGCAGCGCGACGATCGTCCGCTGCTCTGAAATCGCCGCTCATGCCTTTAGCAAGGGTTTCACAGGCGTCGATTGGCTGCCGAATCTATTCGATTACTTCTATATGAGAGAAAGCGGCCAGTTGACCGAAGATGAATATGCCGCCCTGGAGCGGAGCTGGCGCTCGGGATGGGAGTCTGCTCTGGCAGCTGCGGAAACGGCGGAACTGGCGAAGCAGTAATTGAACTCTTATCCGGCTAGGCGCTTCCTTCTCCTTCCTTGCCCCCGGCATGTCTTGCGCCGCGGGGCGTTTGACTATCATTTATACCCGAATTTTGTTAAACTATGGGGATGGAAGATGGTATTGCGCGGGGGGTACATATGAGCAGCCAAACGAATGCGGTTGTCGCCAAAATTATATCTAGTAAAGATAAGCTCACATTCAGTGAGAATGAGATTGCCAATTTCGTCATGGACAATCCGGATTACATCATTCAGAATACGATCACTTCTATTGCGGCCGAAATCGGCGTGTCAGAAGCAAGCATTAACCGGTTCTGTAAAAAGGTCGGCTTTAAGGGCTTTAATGATTTCAAAATTGCGATCGCCCAGGATACGCATTACCGCAACATGAACCACAAATCCAAACGGCGGGAGGACATCCCCTTTTCTGATGAGTTGGCCTTCGATTATAACGATCTGATCACGAGCACGGCAGCATTGATCGACCCGGAGGAGATTGCCAAGGCGGCGCAGGCTATCGCCAAGGCTAAGAACGTCTATATTTTTGGGGTTCTCAGCTCCTGGCTCGCAGCTCTGGAACTGCGCCAGAAGCTGGATCTGATCGGCATTAAGTCATTTGCCTACAACGATACCTACAATATGAAGCTCTCCGGCTCCATGTGCACCGGGGGAGACGTCGTGATTGCGATTACCCGTTCCGGTCTGGTGCGGGAGATCGTGGATAGCCTCAGTCTGGCCAGCCAGAGCGACGCTACAGTCATTACACTAACCAGCTATAATTCCACTTCGGTTATTCAATATGCAGATATTAAAATCATCGCCTCGGATAAACTGTCGGTGAGAAACAGTGCTTTTTTATCGGAGCATATTACGTTTCTGTACGTGATCGACCTGATATTCGCCGCTCTGGTGAAGTCGGATAGCCGCTATATGAAGCGCAAGCTTAGCAGTGAGGCGATTATTGAGAGCAGTCAATTTTGGAATAACGAGTATTTGTAAGTCGTCTGAATAAGGCTTTAATAGCCAGCAGACATTAAACGGCCTTTTTGGGCCGTTTTTTATTTATCCAAACACTTTACAACAACAAAATACTAGTGTACTATTTAACTATGACACAGATACAGTTTGAAGGGAGGAGATTATGTGGCACTCGAATTTGACAATAACCTGCCTATTTACTTGCAGATCATGAATTATATCAAGCGGGAGATTGTGACGGGCAAGCTCAAGGCAGGAGACAAAATTCCTTCCGTCCGGGAACTGGCGGCCGAGCTTCAGATTAACCCGAATACGGTACAGCGCACCTTTCAGGAACTGGAACGGGAAGAGGTCGTAGAGACGCGGCGAGGACTAGGGCGATATGTAACCAGCGAGGAGGCTAAGATTATGGCGATCAAAAAGGAAATGGCCGGAGATTTGATCCAGCGGTTTATTACCGGGATGCAGGAGCTCGGGTTTGCTAATAAAGATATTGCAGCGATCATTGCCGAAGCGGTAGACGACAAAAATCCGCCAGCTCTCAAATGACCGTTATGATTTTAGGGAAGAGGTCGAGGAAGCGGGATTTTCATGTGAAGAATAGAAGGAGGACCGTAAAATGAAGGATCAAATTTTGCACCTGCAAGGTGTTTCGAAAAATTATGCCGGGAAGAAAGCGCTGGATCAGGTCTCGTTATCTATTGGCAAAGGTAAAATCGTAGGGCTGCTGGGTACAAACGGGAGCGGTAAGAGTACACTTATGAAAATTGCCGCAGGCTTGATTCCCTATGAAGGAAATGCTACTGTGCTGGGAAAACCGGCAGGACTGGAGTCTAAGGTTGAGGTAGCGTTTATGCCGGATCGTCCGCTGACGGAGAGCTGGATGCGTGTATATGAGGCGGTTAAAATGCAGCGGGACTTCTATCCTGACTTTGATGAGAACAAAGCAGGCCAGATGCTGGAATTCATGAATCTGAGAGATCGCGACCGGGTCAGCACGCTATCGAAAGGAATGCAGGAGCGGCTGCAGCTTACGCTGACCTTGTCCCGGAGAGCCAGATTGTATTTGCTGGATGAGCCGATCGGAGGAGTTGACCCTGTGGCACGAACCCGTATTTTGGATGCGATTCTGGAGTTCTATGACGAGGACAGCAGCATCGTGATTTCCACGCATTTGGTACGTGAGATTGAACGGATCTTTGATGAGGTGTTGTTCCTGAAGCAGGGGAAGGTTGTTCTCCAGGATGAAGTGGAGCAGTTGCGGAGCAAGCACGGAAAAAGTGTGGAGGATTTGTTCAAGGAGGTGTTCGCCGAATGATGAAGCTGTTAAAATACGATTGGAAGAGGGATTCCAATACAATCTATAGCGTTCTTGCTGTGCTGGTCGTAGCTCAACTATTGTTGCATTGGGTGGGAACATCCAGAGGCTGGGAACCGATGATTGTGATCGGAATAGGCCTGATGATGTATGTATGCGCTATGGTCGTAATGGTCATCACAGGCTCCAAGGCATATATTAAAAATCTCCGGTCCTATCAACGGAGACTGGTTCCCATTCATCCGATATACCATGTGCTGTCCTCCTTGTTGTTCAGTACGCTTATTATGGTGGCGGTATTCGTCATTGCGTTAATTCACGGGCTATTATTAAATCCCTGGAGTGAGTTCACAGCCCTCCTGGAACTTGGAAATATACAGCCTACGGCATGGGATGTGATTACTTCCGTTGCCAGCGGAATCTGGGGTACCTTCTTCGTTATGCTGTTGGTTTATTTCTCCATAACGCTTGGGGCTATGGTCAACATTCGCGGGAAGGCGGGAGTTTGGGTCGGCATTATCGTATTTATCATTATTACGAATATGATCAGCTTGATCAGTGAGACGATATTTGAACAAGCTGGCAGTGCAGCTAACTTCGGGATTGTTCAGATCGAATCAGGTTCATCAGCGGTTCCAGATACAGTCTCGGTCAGTTCCTTGGGAACAGGGCTAGGCAGCTTCCTGTTTGAACTTGTTGCAGCCGCCCTGTTGCTCTGGCTGATGGCATGGCCGATTCGTAAAAAGCTCGAAATCTAATCTCCTTATTTGGAGCTTCGGAAGAGTGCAATTTGTCCGGCGAGTCCAATGGCGAAAATGATCAGGCTCTGCAGCGGGGTCACCGGGAAGACTGGAAGCATGCGATCCAGGATCAGGCCGCCGACGCTTACCAATACAACAAAGACAACGTACATTCCGATTGATTTCAGACTAAGTTTTCTGCGGGAGGGGGCGCCAGGCGTCTCCTCTTTGCTATTCCGCGAGTCTGTTCCCAGAAAGCGGGTCATTAGCTCGATCGAAGCCACGGCCAGAGCGGCAATCAGCAGCAGAAGGGTCGTGCTGATTTCGTATACAGGGGCGGTTCCTTCAAGCCATAAGCTGAAATAGCCTCGAAACATATAGATAAAGAACACCCAGGTTATAGCTGACCAGGCGATCAGTACATAATAATGCAGCTTCTCTTGAGCGGTGCGCGGTCTGCGCATCCTGATATCATCCGCCAACTGTTCGGCGAATGCGGCCGGGGGACCCTGCAGAAGCTGCTCTACCGGACGTCCTTGAGCTTCAAGCCGTACGATTTGTCTGGCAAGTTGGAGCAGAGCACGATCAGCCCGAGCTTCAGTTAATCGGGTTGATTCGTCGGTTGCTTTATAGAGAAGCTTCGAGACCTCTTGGAAATAGGCGCGGTGAGAATCATTCATTTGCAGCTTGATGGCCTGAAGCTCAGGCTTGTTGATATTCTTGTTCAAGTGATGTTCGCTCCTTAATAGCTAGAAATGAAGTAGGTACTACAGTCATCATACTTCACCTGAGGAAAAAGCTGCAAATCTCTAAGAGGCTCGTTAGGCGGGCAACGTATGAAGAGTTGCTACGATCGCTGTTGTTCACGGATTTCTTTCATTGGAATTAAGTTCTAACGAGGGAGAAATACGCTCACAAAGGCGAACGCTCCGAGCCTATGCTCCCGATGAAGCTTTTTTTCAGAAAGCTTTTACTCACAACACCTCACAGTTTTGCCCTGACTACTCGCCTGAGCAGTTCAACTGATACCGCAGTTTACACATGGCTGTTGCCATACGCGGTATTGCAATAAGCTTGCTGCCTGTGGCATGCAAGCAGGATACTGAGTGCTCTGAGTTGTGCCCCCGACCTCAAGATACTCCGCCTTGCATTGAACTTCGATTATCCTTCAGGCTTCCAGTATTGTATGGAACTTCGCTTGTTCGAACGGAATTTCAGTCTCGTTTTAGAACATCACCCATCTGCTTGATCAGAATCATTCCGGTCACGCTTTAGTGAATTTATTTACCTTAAATTCTCCATTCGACGCACGAACCCACATTTAGTGAAAAAACTTACCTTAGATCGCAAGTAACTAGCCAAACCCGTGTTTTAGTCAACTTTAAGTACAAAAATTTCACTATATCCGCATTTCTATCATTTCCACTGAATTTAAGGTAACTTTTTTCACTATATCGGCATGGGTGAGTGATGCGTACTTGGTTTGCATTTTTCTGAATTTGCTGTCAGATTGCATTTTGATTGGTTAGCTTTGGTACATGCGCTATATGTATGTGTTATATGTGTGAGCTATATGTGTGCGAGTAATTCAAATGCAATCGAGCACTGAATTTTGCCTTGCGAGCTATTATAGTAAAATTTAGCGCCTATAAAGCCGAACTGAAGAGACTGTGTAGGGTAGGGCATAAGTGTGAAGGGTGCTGAAGAAACGGAGTGTTCGCCTTTGTGAGTGGATTCCTACAATTTCAGATTTTGGAGTTGTCAAAAAAAGTGCAGTTTGAAAACACACTCATGAAGAACCCCATGATTAAGCTGCCTGTGACAGCATTCTTTCGCGATAAATAGTTGGGGGCCAGCCCCCTGGATTAGAGGTGTAGACCCTCTGTCTGTTGTAATAGACCATGATGTATCGGAAGATGACCGATTTAATATAGGCCATCGGATATTGCTCGGTTTTGATCTTATATAGCTTTTCTTTCTTTAGCGTAGCAAAGAAGCTTTCCATTCTTGCGTTGTCATAGCAGCGCCCTGTGCCGCTCATGCTCTGAACGGCATCTCGTTTAGCCAGACACGCTCGGAATGCCTGGCTCGTGAATTGGCTGCCCCGGTCGCTGTGATAAATCATTCTACGAGCATTTTTGGCCTTGCAGGCGTTCTCAAAAGCTTGGATGCAGAGTTCCTTGCGCATGTTGTCATCCATGGCCAGACCCATGATCTCTCCATTGAAACAGTCCAATACGGCGGACACATACAGCTTACCGTCTAAACAAGGCACTTCTGTGATATCCGATAACCACTTCTGGTTGGGGGCTGAGGCGCTGAAGTCTCTCTGGATCAGGTTCTCGCTCTTTTGAGCTGCCGCATCCTCACGTGTAATGCCGTTTGGATGACGCCTCACTTTCTTCAGCAGACCGTACTTCTTCATGATGCGATAGACGGTGCTGTAGCTGGTCACGATCTCTTTTTGCGCTAGAGCCAGCCTAATCCGCTGGGCACCGTAATTGCTGTTGTCTTCATATTCTTCGATGATTTCTTTGATTTTGACCAGAAGGCGTTCTTGCCGCTCTCGTTTGGATGCGGGCTTCAGGCTGCGGTAATAGCCTGATTCGCTGACAGCAAGTACTTTGCACATCTCCTTGACGGTCCATCGATCCCGTCGTTCACGGATGTAACCATAGAGCTGGCATGCTTTTACCGCTTCCGGTCTTTTGCGAAAAAACCAAGTGCGTCCTTGAGAATTTCATTCGCACGACGCAACTCGCTGTTTTCTCTTTCTAATTCGATTTCACGCGTAGTCTTATTGGTAGATGCATAATCGCGACCACTTCCGATATGCGCTCCATCACCGTGCAGGGTTCTTCGTTTCCTCCAGTCCTGCAAGGTGTGGTAGGCTACGCCTAACTGCTCGGCGGCTTTCTTGGGCCCGATCTCATCGCTTAACCTTACCGCTTCTTCTTTGAATGTTTTGTCGTACCGATTCATTCTCGCTCATCCCCTCATTAGCTTTCATTTTATTTCATACGAGGGTGTTTTTCGACTGCATTTTTATCGTAGCACTCCATTTTATTTAATCAAAGGAATCCGCGAGCAACAGCGATCGTAAGCACCTTTCACACGTTGCCCCCGGACGCACAAACATTTATTCGGCTCTTTTTGCTGATGAGTTCAACTTATAGCTCTGTTAATGTGACGTTTTCTTGAACAGGTATAAAAGGCTTATCCTCACGCCGAAACTACTGCAAATTAGTTCTGGAGGGAAGCCGAAATGGATTATGATGAATCGGAGTTGACTCGCCGCTGTTTATTGAACAGTCATTCAAGGGGAAGCCTGGAGGAAGTGGCCTCAGAGGATGATGTGATCGGGATGCGCTATGACTCGAATGAATCTGAGATGGAGCATGACGATATGACTCGCTTTTATTTGAGACAGGCCTACGAATAGCGAGTGGAATAAGATTGACACCGTTTCGATTCCAATGCTAATATAAGATTACATTAAATCTTATTAAACTTATCGGATTAATATTAATATGATTGGTTCGATAATTCGTATAGGAATGGGGGCGGAATCGGATGGAGCGTCAAATTATTATTCCGTATGGACAGGAATCGTTGGCTGCAAGCATACATTATCCGACAACAGCTAATCAGGAAGGGCGTTGCAAGGGACGTTCCCCGCTCGTCGTGATCTGCCATGGCTTTGTCGGGAGCCGTATCGGGGTTGACCGGTTGTTCGTGAACACTGCCAGAGAGCTTGCCGCCAAAGGCTATTTGGCCGTCCGCTTCGACTATCTGGGCTGCGGGGAGAGCACCGGAACCTATGGAGATGAGGGCGTGGATTCCATGATTGCCCAGACTCGCGCAGTGCTTGATTATGCGCTGGGAATCGGGGACATTGATCCAACCCGTGTGACCTTGCTGGGACACAGTCTTGGCGGGATGATCGCACTTCTGACTGCTGTCCGTGATCGCCGGGTGAAAAATCTGGTGCTGTGGGCTTCGGTAGGCTATCCATTTGGGGATATCGTGAAAATAACCGGCCGCCAGGTCTATGACCAGGCCATCGGGCAGGGAAGTGCGGATTATCTTGGCTATGAATTGACGCCTGTGTTCTTTAATTCCTTGGGCAACTTCCAGCCGCTTCAGGAAGCGCTGAAGTTCACGGGAGATGTACTCGTAATTCACGGAACCTCCGATGATGACATTCCGGCAGACTACGCATTTCTGTATCAGAAGGTGTTCTGGATGCGGAGCGAGGGCAGCTGTGATAAGGAGATTATTTTTCAGGCCAATCATACCTTCTCATCCGGAGAATCGCGCAAACAACTGTTGCAGACGACCTTATCCTGGCTAGGACGCCTTCAGACGACCCAAAGCGATTGGCAGCATTGGATGATCTAAACCGTTTCAAAGGCTGAAAGCAGGCTGAAAATCTTCAATCTTTTTTCGCAAATGTGGTAAATCGCTTCCTTTCGGGATAAAATGGAAATATATCCTTTGGCGAATGCCCGGGAGGTTGATAGAATGACTCAGCCTGCTTTATTTATTGCCCATGGGGCTCCAACTTTAGCGATCGAGAACAACGAATACACGGCTTTTTTACGCAGGCTCGGACAAGAGATCTTGTCCAAACCGAAAGCGATTGTTCTGTTCTCCGCACATTGGGATTCCCCGATTCAATTCGTGACCTCCGATCAGGTTCATGATACTATTCATGATTTCTACGGATTTCCGGATGAACTGTACGAGATCAGTTATCCTGCACCAGGAAGTCCTGAGCTGACGGCAAGGATTGAAGCTCTGTTCAAGGACGGCAATCTGGCTTATAAGACCATCACGGGAAGAGGGCTTGATCACGGGGCATGGATCGTGCTTCGGGAGATGTTCCCTGCATGTGATGTTCCGGTTGTGGCATTGTCGGTGGATGCCAGACGCACTCCTGCAGAGCAATATGCGATTGGCAAAATGCTTATGGCCCTTCGGGAGGAAAATGTGCTGGTGATCGGCAGCGGAGGACTGGTTCACAATCTGCGAATGCTGGAGCGCAGCGGCGACTCGCCTTCATCGTGGGCGGTCGACTTCGATAAATGGATTGAAGAGCAACTCGCAAATTGGGATCTGCGTCAGTTGTTTGAATATGTTAAGCGTGCGCCCCATGCTCGCGAAGCGGTTCCTTCCTATGCTCCGGAGCACTTTGCCCCCCTGCTGTACGCGATGGGCGCTTCCGACAATGACCGTAATGCCAGCAAGCTGCATCAGGAATATGAATTTGGCAATCTCAGCCTGAATTGCTGGATGTTCGGTAGCAAATCCTAGATTTTAATTCAGCCGTCATGAGGTCAGAGACGCTATAGTCTCTGGGCTCATGGCGTTTTTTTGCGTTCAAATCCCCTTTGGATGAACACACTCTATTAATTTTAAGCCAACTCTTGGTTTTCTCAGGGATAGCCGAGAGCGTATAATAGAATTTACAAATAGTTTGACGGAGGAAATATGACAAAATTTAACCCTAAATTGAGTTTCTTCTTATTGCTGCTCTCTGCATGCCTGATTCTGCTGTCTGGATGTAATACGGTCAAGGAGGTTGCGGATCTGGACGAGCACTCGCCTCCTGTTACAGAGCAGGATCCTACGACGCCTGATGAACCTGAAGCGCCGACAGTTCCGCTTTACACGGCGCCGCTCACAGGCATGCCGATGGATGAACCGGTTACTCGCCGGCCCTTGGCGATTATGGTCAATAATGCGCCGGCA
Organism: Paenibacillus apis; assembly: GCF_018333295.1. Classification (NCBI taxonomy): domain Bacteria; kingdom Bacillati; phylum Bacillota; class Bacilli; order Caryophanales; family Paenibacillaceae; genus Paenibacillus; species Paenibacillus apis. The sequence goes on along the minus strand of NZ_BORS01000009.1, from coordinate 220,461 downwards.
GCCAGACCTCAATCCGGTCTGTTGGGAGCCGATATCGTCTATGAGGTATTGGCCGAAGGCGGAGTTACCCGGTTAGTCTCGATTTTTCAAAGTCATGCGGATGGCGCCAAGATTGGCCCAATCCGGAGTATACGTCCATATATGATTGATCTTGGGGAGAGCTATCACGGCGTTCTTGTCCATGCCGGAGCGAGCAATGACGCATACGCTATTCTTCAACGCCAGCATAAGGAGGATCTCGATGAGATTACGAATGCAGGGTCCTTTTTCTGGCGGGACAAATCACGCAAGGCGCCTCACAATCTATATTCCAATGTGGAGACCTTGCTGGAAGGAGCAAATAAGCGAGGCTATGCTCTAGAGGATGCGGACGTCCCTTCCTACACCTTCCGGAGTGCGGATGAGGTGGTTGAAGGAGAATCAGCTCAAAAGCTAGAGATTAAGTTTCAATTAGAAAACTATAAGGTTCAATATCAATATAATGCCTCCAGCGGACTATACGAGCGCTTTATTAACGGAAGCCCTCATGTCGATCTGGAGAGCGAGGAGACCCTGACGGCAGCGAACGTTGTTGTCATGGGCGCAAACCATAAGGTATTGGATGATATCGGCAGATTATCGATTGAGCTGGACCTGGGCGGAGAAGCCGTGTTGTTCCAGCAGGGCAAAATGATTCGGGGCAATTGGATCCGGCGCGCCGATGATGTGATCCGGTTCGTGAAGGATAATGTGGAGGTTCCTTTTATTCCTGGAACGACCTATTTCAATATTGTCCCGAACAGTCCTGATTTCGACAGTCATTTGAAGGTGAATGAGGAAATTACGAGCCCGTAATTGTCTGAAATTGTATATGCAAGGATAGTTTTGGTTCCGATTGGGTAAATTTATGCTGTGAGTTTGAAATGTTTGCGACATTATTACCTACATTCTTACGAGATGTGATAAGATATTCAAGGCGTGTTAAGCCAGTGTTAAAAGTGTAATAGGAGTGTAAAATCGTATATTTAAAGAAAAGGGGAAACAAGATGCGTGTCAAGAAGAAGGACATCTTTTTTCAAACTTTAGAGAACATGGCAGATGCTATCGTGCATGCTGCGGATTATTTTGCTGAGCAAGTAACGGAATTCAACAATGTGGACCAATTCGCCAAGAAAATGAAGGAATTCGAGTCCCAATGCGACAGCTATACACATACGATCATCGTTGAACTGAACAAGACGTTCATTACACCGATCGAGCGTGACGATATCATGAACCTGACGACGACACTGGATGATGTGGTGGATGGTCTGGAGGCAACGACTTCACGCTTCTTCATGTATCATCTGTCCGAGCCGGACGAGCATATCACTCATTTTGCAGAAATTTTGCGTAATTCGGCTTACGAGATTCAAAAAGCTATCCACCTGCTATCAGAGAAGAAGCTGCTGGCAATTCGTGAGCACACGATTCGGCTTAACGATCTGGAGAACCAGGGCGATGATTTGTTGCGGATTTGTATCAATGAATTGTTTGCCAAGGTGACAGATCCGATTGTTCTGATCAAGAAGAAAGAAATTTATGAGCGCCTGGAGACGACGACAGATGCCTGCGAGCATGTTGCTAATATGCTTGAATCCATCATTATGCGTAATTCGTAATGCCTAAGCTATTGAATCGATCAACGGGAGGTTGGGAATTGCGCGGATTTAGACAGAGAGGACCCATCTGTGCAGACTAGTTATGGATATAAGTACACTAATTATTCTGATCGTTATCTTTCTTGCGCTGGCTTTTGACTTTATTAACGGATTTCACGATACCGCCAACGCGATTGCGACATCGGTATCCACCCGGGCTTTAAAGCCGCGGACAGCGATTATGCTTGCTGCCTGCATGAACTTCCTGGGAGCCATCATGTTTACCGGTGTTGCCAAGACGATTGGCGGCAGTGTGGCAGACCCCGCGAAGCTCGATAACGGTCTCGAGATCTTGGTTGCAACGTTGTTGTCGGCAATTATCTGGAATCTGGTTACCTGGTGGTTCGGAATTCCGTCGTCCTCTTCCCATGCACTGATCGGCTCGCTTGCCGGTGCGGTGTATGTGGGCGCAGGATCGGACAAGCTGAACTGGAGTGGATTCATTACCATTATTGAAGGCCTGGTACTTTCTCCGATTATTGCATTTGTTGTAGGTTATATTATTATGATGCTTCTGAAATGGATTTTCGCCAGACGCAGCCCTCATACGGTGAATAAAGGCTTCCGCAGCATGCAAATCCTCACGGCGGCAATCCAAAGCTTCACCCATGGTACGAATGACGCTCAGAAAGCGATGGGGATTATCACCTTTGCGCTCGTAACGGCTAAGTTCCAGGATGATATGGAGGTGCCGCTGTGGGTTAAGCTCTCGGCAGCTACTGCAATGGCGCTGGGGACCTCGGTCGGCGGCTGGAAGATCATCAAGACGATGGGGACAAAGATTTTCAAGATTGAACCGATTAACGGCTTTGCAGCCGATCTTACCGGAGCGACGGTTATTTTCGGAGCGACATTGCTTCACTTGCCGGTCAGCACTACGCATGCTATTACATCGGCAATTCTGGGGGTAGGCTCCGCGAAACGCTTCTCTGCCGTGAAATGGGGAGTAGCCGGACGGATCGTGGTTGCTTGGGTAATCACCATTCCGATCGTAGCTGTACTAGCCGGTGTATTGTACAAATTGTTATTCGGTCTTATATAAAGTTGAACTAAGAAGCTGCGTTGAAAAGGCAGCGTGTACAGTGAACGCACTGCGCACGTTGCCTTCAGCGTATATCATTAGTTCAACTTTTTTCTTAAAGTTCGTGTTCAAAAAGTTAACTTTTCAGCACCGAGAAGGTTGCGAGAATCCGAAGAAGGAGGAACGGAATGTAGGCAGACCCTACATGAGTACCGGACTTCAAGGGTGAACGCAAGATTCGACGTCGAATGATCTTCTTGAAACACTTCGTGATCAAAAGGGGACTTTTTGAACAACCTCTTATAGGGGGAATGCCGTTCATGATTCGAGTAATGGGGATTACACAAGATCATCGGGTCGATGCCGGAATTTCATTGGAAGACATTCAGAACGCCAAATACTTATGGAGCTGGATTGATTTCAGCGAGCCGACCGAGGAAGAGAGCTGTCTGCTGGATACCGGGTTTCATTTTCACCCTTTGGCTATAGAGGATTGTCTTCATGTGCTTCAACGTCCCAAGATCGATTATTATGAGGAATACGAGTTCCTGGTGCTGCATGCGCTGGACCCGGATACGCTGGCAACTGCAGAGGTTAACCTGTTCATTGGCCCAAATTATCTGGTCTCCTTCCATCACCGTCCGATTACGGAGATTGATGCGGTATGGGAGGGATTGCAGCAGAGGACACAGAGCCGCACGTCCTGGACGAGAGGACCGTTCGTGGCCGCTTATTTTATCATTGATGCATTAGTGGATCAGTATTTCCCTTGTGTATATGCCTTAGAGGACGAGCTGGACGAGCTGGAGAACCGGGGCAGCAGGGAGTCCGTGGAGTTATTGATGAATCAGGTGTTCGAGCTGCGGAGCAGGCTGTTGAAGCTGCGTCGGACGATTGTTCCCATGCGGGATATGTTGTACCGAATCTTGAATTCACAACATATCCAAGGGGAGAAGGAGCCGCGGGCACACTTCGCGGATGTGTACGATCACTTGCTCAAGCTATCGGAGATGATCGAGAGCGACCGGGAGATGACCGCCGATCTGCGCGATTCCTATATCTCTCTTAATTCGAACCGGATGAACGGGATCATGAAGACCTTGACGGTCATTACTACTGTATTTATGCCGTTGACCCTGATTGCGGGCATCTATGGAATGAACTTCGTGAATATGCCGGAGCTAGGGTGGAAATACGGATACTTCGCCGTGCTGGGCGGGATGCTGGTGCTGACCGTCTGGATGATTCTCGCGTTTCTGAGGCGCGGCTGGTTCAAATAAGAGAGACGCCGCCGTTGGCATTAACGGCGGCGTTTGACGTTCTTCCTGCGGCTCCCTGAGCCCGACCCGCTTCTCTTGTTGGTTCGTCGACCGTTGCGTCTGCGCCGGGGAGGCTTGTAGTAGGAAACCTTATCAGCCGCTGTCGCCCCTGCTTGAAGCTTGGCGGCGGCTCCGGGAAGAAATGCGGTGAACATTTTGGCCATGGGGGCAAATTGCTGCACAGTCTGCATCATCTTCTGAACCTTTCCGACGGTTTCGAGAATGCCGTCAAGGCCGCCCATGCGGTCAATGATACCCTTGATGTCCCCCAGATTGCCCAGATTACCTAAACTGCCTAACAGCCCCCCGCTCTTTGTAGCAGCATCGGCTGCTCCGCCGCCGAGCGGTGCGAGCGCACCTCCCGCTTGCGGACTGTAAGGCACCAGTGAGGAGGCTTCTGCTTGGAGTACCTCTTCTGCGGCTCCTTCCAGGGGAGCGAGTCCCGGGTATTGGCTGTACGGGTATGCAGATGGAGCTGCGCTGCGGGTCGTGCGTTGCGGATGGGGAGATTGATAATGTGGCATGAATATCACGATCCTTTTCCTATAATTCTGAATCGTTCACAAACAGCGTGAGATTCCTTCTCTTCCTTGGGCGATTGATTACTATACTGTATGTGTCCAGGGGCGAATGCGTATAGACGAATGTCCCGATTCATTAGGCTTTTGCCGGATTTGGGCACTCTTTCTGTAATGCGTGAAACCGTTAATGCTTGAAAAGGGGGACTTGACTCGGGTACAATGGAATTGTGTTTAAGTCATGGTAGGGGATGATTATCCAGTGCAGCTTAAGAAATTGAATGATAAAAGCATTGATCAATTATTCGAAGCAATTCTTACATTGAAGGACATCGAGGAATGTTATATCTTTTTTGATGATTTGTGCACGGTCAATGAAATTCAGTCGCTCTCCCAGCGTCTGGAAGTAGCGCGAATGCTTGGCAAAGGGAATACCTATAACCAGATTGAAGCGGAGACCGGAGCCAGTACGGCTACGATATCCCGCGTGAAGCGTTGCCTGAACTATGGCAATGAGGGTTATAAGATGACCTTGGACCGCTTAGGCAGATAATAAAGGTAGTTCAAAAAGTCATCTTTTGATCACGAAGTGGTTCAAGAGGTTGATTCGACATCGAATCTTGCGTTCACCCTAGAAGTCCAAGCGGATGCTTACGAGGTATGCTTCCTTTGGAAGCATTTTACTCATGTAGGTTTTGCCTACACTCCGTTCCTCCTTCTTCGGGTTCTCGCAACCTTCTCGGTGCTGAAAAGCTGACTTTTTGAACACTAGGGAGTCGGGCTCGCCTCAATGAACGGGAAGGATAGAATGCAATCATGACAAACAAGAAGGAGCCTCTTGCTTTGAACAAATCGGTTCAGCCAGGTGTGCTCATCATTAGCCATGGTTCTCCTGACCCGGGGTGGGCGGAGCTGGTCGACGGCACGGTTTCCGAGTTGATGGAATTACTCCCTGAAGGGATATCCGTGGAAGCTGTATTCCTGGATAACCAGGAGGGCAGGCTGATCCAGGACGGAATCGACCGACTGGAAGCGCAGGGGATTACGGAAATCATCGTTATCCCCTTGTTTGTGTCTTCTGGAAGTACGCATATAGATGAGATTACCTACGCTTTAGGCATAAAGAACACGCCGGAGAAGGAGACCGATATGGAGCGCCTCCGTATATCCGCACGCGTGTTTCTTGGCGTTCCTGTACACGATGATCCTTTGATCGCCGAGCTTGTGTGGGACAAGGTGAAGGGATTATCGAAGCGGCCGGAACGGGAGGCGCTTGTTCTTGTCGGCCATGGCAGCAGACATGACGGGTTCAGGCAGCGATGGGAAGAAGGAATAGCTGCCTTGTCGGCCCGGATCGGCGAGATCAGCGGCCTGGCGGCTGCCGATTATGCGCTGCTGAATCCGGATAGCCTGCGGTCACAGGTCAGCCGGTATACCGAGGAGATGGGGGACGGAGTCATAGTGGCTCCTTTATTTTTAAGTGCGGGTTATTTTACAAAAAGGGTCATTCCTGAGCGCCTTAAAGGCCTGCAATACCGGTATTCCGGGGAGCCGTTGCTGCCGCATCCTCTGGTCGCCCGCTGGATGTATGCGCAAATATTGAATATAATGAGATCAGTGAATAACTAAATTGCGTCCAAACGGGTAATACCTTCTAATAGGGTTGCTTAGTACACCCTGGCAGTGAATAAAGATGTACTAAGGACGATAATGAATAACAGGTGGCGTTGATGAGATGAAAAGAGCTAGGCTGATCTATAATCCAACCTCCGGACGTGAAGAAATCCGGCGGTTGCTTCCCGACATCCTGGATCGGCTCGATAAGGCAGGGATTGAGACTTCCTGCCATGCGACAGCAGGTGAAGGGGATGCGACACGCGAGGCAGCGGAGGCTTGTGAGCGCGGCTACGATATCATCATCGCTTCGGGCGGAGACGGAACGCTGAATGAAGTCATTAACGGAATGGCCGGACAGAGCCATCTGCCCCCGCTAGGCATTTTTCCGCTCGGGACGACGAACGATTTTGCACGGGCGATGAAGATTCCGAAGCGCTGGGAGGATTACTGTGATCTGATTATTCAGAATCAGACTCGGCCGATTGATATCGGCAAAGTGAACGGAAGGCATTTTATTAATATTGCCGGAGGCGGCTCCTTGACGGAGCTGACGTATGAGGTGCCCAGCCGGCTGAAGACGATGATCGGACAGCTTGCTTATTATGTAAAGGGCGTCGAGAAGATGGTCAATTTGAGCCCGATGCATCTGGTCATTGAAGCAGCCGGACACGATACGATCGAAGGCGAGTTCATGTTGTTCCTGATCGCAAACAGCAACTCTGTCGGCGGCTTCGAGAAGCTGGCGCCTGGAGCGGAGATTGATGACGGGATGCTGGATGTGATCGCTGTGAGAAAGTGCAATCTGGCAGAGTTCATTCGTCTGGTGTCGATGGCCCTGCGAGGGGATCATTTCAATGATCCGCATGTTGTCTATCTGAAGACCTCAAGGATGGAAGTGATTTCTCCGAATCATGTGCTGCTTAATCTCGATGGTGAGCTCGGCGGCGAGCTGCCCGGCGTGTTCGAGATTCTGCCGCAGCATGTGCAGATTTTTGCCTAAATGGAGCGGGTTAATAATTTCGTGATTTTGTGCTTTTTTGTGCTTTAAGGTGAAGAGATGCTATAATTTGCTCGTGAGTCCCCGCCAGAGATCGGCGGGGTTTTGTGCGGATGAGGCTATTTTGAGGATAAGTACAGGTTCAACACCGGAATCAGCGCTTGACCCGTGATGAACTTAACTTGCTTGCTGGAGTGGTGGTAGATTTGAAGGTGTTTTGTAGGATATTCCATATAAAGCGTAGTCTTTTCAAGGTAAAGGCGAGTGTTTTATAGGAGAAACCATACAACTTTTCGATTTGAGGATGTCCTTACTATGCTTTTGTATGTTTTTTCGTCTAACATGCATCGATTCCAATAAATTTAAGAACAACTTATGCGAAAAAACGTACAAATGTTTTCAGGCATTCTAATGGGCATTCACCAAAGGGAACGCTCCTAACTCTCCCATCACGTTAGACACTGATTTTAAGATTACACCTACTACAGGAATATGTTCTGGAAATGAGGCACTGAGATGAAGCGACAGCAGAGGAATCAAGGACAGCAAGGGCGAGGCAAAAAGGGACAGGCTAGCGAACGGCTAGAAGGTGTTCCGGTAGCTAAGAATGATGTGGTCACACTGGAAATGGTCGGCATGAATCATGATGGAGAAGGCGTGGGTCGTGTGGAGGGCTATACGTTGTTCGTTCCGGCGGCGCTGCCCGGTGAGGTGATTCAGGCCAAGGTGCTAAAGACCAAGAAGCAGTATGGCTATGCGAAGCTGCTTAAGATTGTGGAACCAAGTCCTGAGCGCGTACCCGCTCCTTGTGCGATTTATGACCAGTGCGGCGGCTGTCAGCTTCAGCATCTCAGCTATGAAGGACAGCTGGCCTGGAAAAGACAGCACGTCGTCGATGCGCTGGAGCGGATCGGCAAGCTGCGTGTCGCGGGAGAGCAGAAGGATAGTGGCTTGAGGGATGCGACGACGGATGGAGAACATGCGTTGAGCGAGGTGTCGGCAGTGGGAAAGGAGAATGAGGTGTCGACAGCAGGAAAGGCGACCGAAAGTTCTTGGGACGGCTCCGATCATTCCCGGTTCAATTCGGGAGATTTGCCGGGAGCAACAGCAGACAGCTCTAGTGAGGGCATCCGGGTGCTGCCTACGCTCGGGATGGCGGAGCCATGGCGCTATCGGAACAAAGGCCAGGTGCCGATTGGGGCAGCTGATGGCGGACTTGTGGGCGGATTTTATGCCCGGGGAAGTCATCGGATCGTGGATATGGAGACTTGTCTGATCCAGCATGAGGATAATGATGCCGCTGTCGCCGTGGTGAAGCAGCTCGGCAGTGAGCTGGGCATTTCTGCTTATAACGAAGAGACGGGACGCGGGCTGCTGCGCCATGTGGTGGTGAAGAAAGCTTTTCGTACGGGAGAAATGATGCTGGTTCTCGTAACCAATGGACGGGATATCCCGCACCTGGATGCCTGGATCGGCAGTATTCGGGATCGTCTTCCGGATGTGGCTAGCATCTGTCAAAATATTAATACCAAACGGACCAATGTGATCTTCGGAGACGAGACGTTTGTTCTGTGGGGAAGAGATGTGATCTACGATTACATTGGAGATGTGCAGTTTGCAATCTCGGCCCGCTCCTTTTATCAGGTGAATCCCGTACAGACCGAGGTTCTTTATCGAAAGACAGTGGAGTATGCCGGATTGACGGGCAAGGAGACGGTGATCGACGCTTACTGCGGGATCGGTACGATCTCGCTGTTCCTGGCGCAGCATGCGGAGCAGGTGTACGGCGTCGAGATTGTCAAGGAAGCGATCGAGGATGCTCGTGTCAATGCGGAGTTGAACGGGATGAAGCATGTGAAGTTCGAGGTCGGCGCCTCTGAAGACGTGATTCCGCGCTGGAAGGAGCAAGGCATCGAAGCCGACGTGATCGTCGTCGACCCGCCGCGCAAGGGCTGCGACCCGCGCCTGCTGGAGACCATTCTCGAGATGAAGCCTGAGCGGGTTGTGTATGTGTCGTGTAATCCGGCCACCTTGGCACGGGATTTGAGGGTGCTGGAGGATGGGGGATACACCACCGTCGAGGTGACTCCGGTGGATATGTTTCCGCATACGGTGCATGTGGAGTGTGTAATATTGATGGAATGGAGGGGCGAGCCTAAATAGGCTACGCCCCTTGTTTTAGTGGGTTTTGGAAGTTGTAACTAATTTCGATTGAACCGTCCTCGTGAACGTCTACACGGTTAATCATCTTGTGAATCATATCCCTCAGAATTTCCTCGTTTGATGAGGAAGCGCTTTTTATAAGTAACAGAGACAAGCGTATAAGCGTTAGGAGCGTACAGCACATTTTAGAACAACATCACCTACACGCCCACCAATTGCGTCATACATTCATTACGGGGCTTGTCAGGGCTAATGAAGATTTAGCGGTCATTCAATCTTTGAGCGGTCATAGTTCGGCTGACATGATACTGCGTTACTCCAAGCCAACCGAAGAAGACAAGCTAAGAGCCATTGAGGGGCTGTATAAGGAGTGACAGAAGCAGGGTCACCCATATAGGGCGGCTCTTTTTCTTTGCTTTATGGGATTGTAAGGGCTTGTAATAGCCCCTACCCAGTGCCTAGCGATTGGCATTTTGTTACGGCGGCAGAGCTTACCTATACTAGCGGAGTGTAGATTTTTTTGAAATTGCATGTACGTACACTAGTGGTAGTTAGGACTTGTATTATATAATAAATAGGTTGAGAAGCAAATGTAGTGTAAAGAGAACACTGAATTATTAAACAATCAAGGAGTCCAAATTATGGTTTATAAAAGGAAATCAGAAACCGAAACAGAATGGCTATTTAAAGATTTGCTACAAGAAAAAGGTTACTTCGATAACGAAGAAATTATTGTTGAATTTAAGGATGCTACAGCTAATGAAAAGGTCAAGAAATTGCTATCAAATGCAAGTAAAAAAGGCACAAAAAACGGTGTTCCGGACTTTATATTAAGGTCATATAGATATCCCGACATTATATTCCTTGTAGAATGTAAATCCGACACTAAATACCACGAAAGTAAGACTAGAGATAATTACTCTACTTACGCTGTTGATGGAGTATTGTTGTACTCTTCTTTTGTTTCGAAAGAATTTGATGTTTTATCTATTGCGTTGAGTGGAGCAGAAGACAATTATGAAGTAAGTGCATTTTGGCAATTGAAAGGAACTGATGAAGTTCAAGAAGTAAGGTCAGATAATTTATTGCCTTATGAGAATTATTTGCGGTTGATTTTAGAGTCAGATGAAGCATTTCATAGGGATTATTCCAAGTTACTAAGTTATGCAAAGTTGTTGAATGCCGACCTTCACAAGAAGAAAATTAAAGAGTCCTATCGAGCATTACTTATTTCCGGTATATTAGTGGCTTTACAGAATGATGCTTTCAGAATTTCTTATACGACCCACAAGACTGCTACTGCCTTAATTACAGCATTGTTAGGCGGAATATCGACTCAACTTAGAGAAGACCCTAAAAAAGATAAAAATACTGACGTTGTGTTAGGCGCGTTCGATTTTATAAAAACGAATAAGACATTCTCCGATAGTAAAAAGGGTTTACTAGCATTAACAGAGGTCATTAATTCAATTAAGGAGAATGTATACACTTTCTTAGATAAATACAAATTTATCGACACACTAAGTCAGTTTTATATTGAATTTTTAAGATATGCTAATACAGATAAAGGTCTAGGTATTGTCCTCACGCCTATGCATATAGCACAATTATTTGCTAAAATGGCTAATATAAGAAAAGATACATCGGTACTTGATAATGCAGCGGGTACAGGTGGTTTTTTAGTAGCTTCAATGGGCGAAATGATGAACGATGCTGGTGATGATGAAACAAAACTTAATGCAATACGTGAAAATCAAATTTATGGAATCGAATATGAAGCTAGTAATGTTGCATTGTTGGTTTCAAATATGATTATCCATTCAGATGGTCGAAGTAATATAATTTGGGGCGATACATTTGATATAGTTCCTACTAAACTTAAGGGCAAGAATTTAATAGACGTTGGCATTCTTAATCCTCCATTCAAGATGGATAAAGATGACATATTTGAGTTTGAGTTCATTTTTTCGAATTTAGATGCGGTAAAAGAAAAGGGAACAGTGATTGCGCTAGTTCCTGCAAGTGTCGTGACGGATACTACTGGTGCAAATTATGAATATAAGAAAAGATTACTAAAAAATCATACTCTTGAAGCTGTTGTCTCTTTACCGGAGGAATTGTTTGCCAATAGCGATACAGCAGTAGTAACTGTCGGCATTGTAATAACTGCTCATGTTCCCCATCCAAAGAATAAAGAAACGTGGTTTGGATATTGGAGGAATGACGGATTTGTAAAAACAAAAAAATATGGACGCGCAGATGTAAATAAGCAATGGAGCGGTGAAAATGGTTTAATGGAATATTGGTTGTCGGCGTTTATAAATAGGAAAGAAATAACACAGTTTAGCGTGAATAGGAAAGTTACTCCCGAAGATGAATGGATAGCAGAGGCATATTTAGAAACTGATTATAGTTTATTGGATATGAAAGCATTTGAGAAAACAGTTCGTGAATATCAGGCATTCAAAATGGAGAATGGTTTATGAGGTTAGTGAGAGTTAAGGATATATTTAATGTAAAATACGGAATAAATCTCGATTTGAATAAATTGGAAGAAGTTCCGATGGATGCTCCAAATGCAATTCCTTATGTAGCGCGGAGCGAAAAAAACAATGGAATCACAGCTTATGTTGAACAAATTAAGGGAGTAACTCCAAATCCACCAATGACTATATCTGTTGCAGGTGGCGGAAGTAGTGTAATGTCCAGCTTTTTACAGGAACGTCCTTATTATTCGGGAAGAGATTTATTTTATTTAGAGCCGAAAACAGAAATGTCACAACAAGTATTGCTTTACTATTGCACTGCACTGTTAATGAATAAGTTTAAGTTTAGCTACGGAAGACAGGCGAATCGAACGTTAAGTGATTTATTAATTCCTGACGTTACAGAAATCCCTGCTCAAATGTTAATTTACAGTATTGAGCATAGTATGGGAATAAAAGAATTTGAAGACTTACACGCAGAAACATTGCCAATTGGAAGTCTCTTGCGAAATCAGGACAAGGTCAATTTCAAAATGTTAGAAGAAATTTTCGAAATTCATAATGGTTTAGCTTCAAGCAATGTGGTCGTTCAGCCTGATAAAGCGAACACATACCTGATTCCATACATTAGACCATCTAAATGGCAATCAACAAGCTACGCAGGTTATGTTGATATTCGTACTGTACCGAAAAACAAAATCTTCCCACCAGGTGCATTATATATATCAACCGATGGTGCGGGGAGTCATACGTATTCTTACGTTGCTATTGAAACCTTTGTACCGAATAGCAACGTAGCTGTCCTAATTCCTAAACATGACATGTCTTTAGAAGAAAAATTAGCATACGCAACACTGATAACGGCTAATCGGTTTAAGTTCTCATATGGTCGAAAACCGAAAGGTGATAAGCTAAAATCAATATTATTGCCTGTGTTATAAGCCAACCAATCTTTCGAATTATTTAAGCGAATACTGCCACATCAAAGTTGTCCATTTTACGCAACCCACACATATCGAGAATGTTGTATTGTTGGTGAGGGATTGATACAGGTTTACAAACCCTTATATATCAAGGTTTTAAATGGTGATACAGGATAAGATAAACGATCAATACAGTGACTAAATTGAATAATTGATGTGAATTTGATGTGAAAAATCAAAATAATCGCCAGCAAATGGTGTTAATTCGACATAAAAGAAGACGCTCTAAGCTAATCAGCCGAGCGTCTTTTTGTCGTTCTTTTCTTTGCGAGAGGAAAACAAAGATTCAAGTTTTTCGGCTGCTGCCTGGTCAGCAGATTGGAGAGCATGACCATAGAAGTTCATTGTTGTGGTTATGTTACCATGGCCGAGTCGTTCAGAAATGATCTTGGCATGGTACGCCCTGATTAATGAGTAGTGTCGCTGAGGTATGGCGTAGGTCATGGAAGCGGATATATCTGAGGTTGTTTTTCTGGATGAATTGACGGAATCAAAGGTAAGGACGTTCGTGGTGAAATGGAGTACCATCAGCATGTGAGAAGATGAAGTTCCATTCTCGTCCTTCTCGATCCCGACCATTCCAGGCATCACCTAGCTTATCCCGTTCCTTAACTCTGAAAGTATAATATTCTCGTAGTTCCTCAAGCACAGGGGCCGGTAGAGCCATCTTGCGCTGAGAATTTCTAGTCTTGGGTTCCTTGACTATTTAAATGGTCACTGACAGGGCTCGAATCTTTTATAAATAGTTTTATAAAGGCTGTAAATACGCGCCTGGATGGCGTGAATAAAGTTATTAACGCTGTAGGCAAATTTATCGGTTTAGAGTCCGAGGTCAATCTACATCTTAACACTGTGGACTTTAGTAAGTTCTCAAATAAACTATCCAGCGGCGTAGAAAAGACATTTGATAAAGCGGGAGCCTTTACGCGCGACTTTACTGCAGAAAACATTAAGAAGATGGGCGCACAAATGCTTGGTTATAAGGGCAATAGTGGGTTCACTTCATCTTTACAAGATGGTGGAGCTGCATCAGCAGCGGCAAAGATGTCTATGCAGGATATTGATAGCATTGGTAAAATCGGAGAAGTCGGCAAGATCAAAGACAGCGTTGATATATCTGTCGAAGACTTGAAGATGATGCGCGAACTTGCTAAAGAGAAGGTAACGCTTTATGAGGCTGTTACAGCAGCATTTTACCTGATTGATGACATGGGACTATTCGAAAAGAACTTCTGGATCGATCTGCCTAACCATGTACTTGATGAGCCTGACATACTGAATCGAAAGCTAAAGGACATGATGAAGCGTAAGGGGATGTACTGGAAGTAGAGGATTAGTGATTATGATCGGGACTCCCCAGAATTCGGGAGTCCTTTCTCAAACCTTGAAATTCACGAGTCTATTCCTAGGGATTTGCTCATCATTTCTTTATTTCTGTCCACGAAGCGGACAATATTCCAGTATTGGGCTTTTTGATGTAGCGCTCACGTGGTCATCAGTAGCCCTCAAATTGAGGGTATCTATTCAAATTCAAACGCCGTTGTGGGGACGACTTATAGTCATTTTTTTAGACGTTAAATAAACTTAAGCATCTCGAAAACCCAACGTTTAAACTCTTTAGCCTCTTTCTTTCGGCTTTCAAATACAGCTTCATACACGCCGTATTCATTTACAATAATCATTCACTGTACGCCTCCAGCTGTCGGGACGAGGTACTTTGAATGTACCTCCTTTGGAAGACGTTGTTTTACTTTTTTTAGGCGATCGGTCCAAGCGCTTCTGTTAAATCTGGGCAAGCGATAGTAGGTAGCACGCTTGCCTTGGGAGCAAGTAGTTCAGGTTCAAATCCTGCCGTTCGGATTGTTTTCTCCCCCTTCCTTGTTCTTTCCGGTGCCTTCGGGTGCCGGTGTTTAGTTAATATTGGCTTGCTTTGCTGAGTTTGGGACTTAATTCCCCCCTTAAAAATGACGATATTATCAATAAGGGGGAAGTATGATGAACAGTAATACTATGCTTAATGAGTTAAAGAATCAATTGGGTTATGAACTTCAAGAGTGCAGAAAGGAACTTGATGCAGTACGAAAGCGATCAAAAATTTTAAACATAGCAAGTATTATTTTATCATCTGTAGTTACTGTTCTAGCAGGTCTTAAAACCCTTACTCTTCCTGTTATGGGCGACATAATATTATTTATCAGTGCTGCCGTAACTATATTAGGGGGGATAAGGACGTTTTTCAATTATGAAAAGCAGATTCAGTATCTTACAAAGACATTCTTTGATTTAGCGTTGCTAGATAGGGAAATTGACTTATATACTTATGCTCTTGATGGGGAGAATAGTGATGGGCAAGTAGTTACTAATTTTGCAAATAGATTCCTTGGAATTGTGTATGACCATGCACAAAAGGTGATTAGTTTTAAAGATAATGAGGATAAAGCATTGAATATACCAGAAAAATAGGCATCCTTTGGAGTGCTTTTTCTATTTCCAAAACAAACTTAACCTTTGATGATAGCTTCGACAATAAGGAAAATGATAAGCACGCCAAGCATATAAATACCGCTTCTAAGGTACTCGGGATCGTCGTAACTCCATTTAGGAGTAGTGCCCCTACTCTTATGTATCGCTTTGGCTAGTCTTTCAAATAAATAGAAAAGTAACATTCCAAAAAGGCTTAAAAAACACAAAACAAGATTATCGTACCAAATTTGACTCAAGACAAGCACTCCTCCCAATCGTATTACGGGTAAGGATGAAAAATCAATTCAAAAAAACGGCGTTGATCATATCCTTGAAATGCCGACTACACTACCTACTACAGTTGCTTCTCCTATTCCATGCTCTCAGCAGTTAGATAGTGGTTAGGGGCTCAAGCCGACCGCGCAAGTAAGTGTCGGAATAAAAAAGATCGACCATCTACAAATGATCGATCCAATAAATTATCGAGAGAAAATGCGGTGCAATTCATCTATCTGCTCCCGTTCTTTTCTTTCTTTTTCGACCATGTTTTGCGCAATAATCTTGATTAGGTGGTCAATGCTGTTTGTGGTTTGAGATTTTAGTAGTTTATTAAACCTAGGCGTGTATTTTTCAATGAGTAGTTTCTCCGAATTATCGCGATTAGATTGATTTCGTTCAATGAAGAAAACGAAGTTCATAATCTCTCCGCGAAAATGAGTTTCTAACTCATTGAAGTGTTCGTTCAACCTTCTCTTGAGATTGTTTGACTGTCCGACGTACAAAACAGGATATTGTCCATTAGAGTGATTTCCTAAAAGCATGTAAATTCCTCCAGTTTCAGGAGTGGACGAAATCGACCAATCTGTGAAAAGGCTTGGAAAATTGAAGTACATGTGATCACCTCCTTACATGTATAGTTATAGAAGAATTGTACTACTTGAACACTACATTTAGTAGATATCGGAAAAATAAATTACTACATTTGGTTTTTTAATAAAAGGAGAGGTCTTCAGAAATTCGTGAATAGGGGTGCTAGAGTGCAGGAACATATCGCGTAGACGCTAGAACCTGAACAATTTAAAAAAACTATAAGGAACAGGGATAATAGATCTATAGTAACTCATAAGCGCTTCATTGAAGCTACTATCAGAAGTCGTAATAATCGCGAGGTTGGCAACCCAACGTTGAAACGAATGACAAACGTGGTGTTGCAACGGACAAAGGCGGTACAGTACACCACCTTGAGGACAAATATCATATGAGGAAAACAAAGATCAGGAAAACAGCGATTTAACCGATAAGCAGAGGCTATTTATCGGCTATTACCTTAAGTGTTGGAATGCTACGAAAGCTTATCAAAAGGCTTATGATTGTGACTATGCATCGGCAATGGCAAACGGGAACAGGATGATAAGAAATGATAAGATTGCCGCCGAGATTCAAAAAACTCGTGACGAGATATTTGCGGAGTCATATCTGTTGACAAAGACAGGCATTACGACATTTCTTTCGCCTAGAAAAGTAGGAGATTGAACAAAAAAAGAGTGCACACAAAGGGGTTATAATGATAAGAATTGATAAGATTTAATCATTTGCATACAATTTAATTTCAGCTGTTTTGAGAGAGGACAATTATCAATGCAAATAAATTAATTATTGTGCAATGAGTACCCGACTTATTTTGTTGACGATTACTGTGTCTCTGCGATAAAAGCATATGAAAAATGTACCAATCAATATATAATACCCATATTGACTATACAAGGGGCAGATGTACATTGGATTCTGATCTTATAGTCGGAATTATAATAAGAATTCTGTTTGGTGCGTTCTTTATTATTTCCGGAATGGCTGCAGTTGACTATTTTAAAATATCGATCAGATCTTTCGGTAATAATGATGAAGATGATCCCATGGCCGAATGTGATGTTTGTGGGAGAATGATTTCGAAGAGGGCAGAGTTTTGTCCAGGCTGTGGACAGCAATATAGAATTCAAAGAACCCAAGCACCTTTTCTGGGCCTAATAGTGTCTCTGGTTTTTTTCATTCTCAGCGGAGTCTTTGGTTATGCTGCAGTAATGTTGCACACTTTTTAAACCCATTTAGCCCTGAGAGTTAATAGCTCTTGTGGCTTCTTTTGTTTGTGTTATTACTGAGCCTATACAAGAGGGTATCAGATTTTGAGTGGTTGCAAAATTTTAGATTTGTTGGTAAGATAGATGCAACGAAGATTTGTCAAGAGGTGAGTTAATGGGAACTGGGATAATTCAATTTGATGCTAAGCAGATAATTAACGAGCAATTACCTGCTCCAATTCGTTCGAAAATGTGTGCGGTTGTTGAGCAAGGGTATGATTTGACTAAAGAAGCTATTAGGCATACTACAATTTTGAATTGGGATTTAGGAATGCTCCATGAAGGTTATTTAAGAAACCTAGCAATTGCCTACCTTTTCCACAAAAATATTGAATTAAACCAATTGCCTTTAACTTATACTTATGAGTATAATCACAATCATAGTTATAAGTACTTAGTTCTTGCTTATAATCAAATGAAAATGACCCTCAGTCAAGTGGCAACTCGTTATGATATTGCGCGTCCAGCTTATTTCAGAGACAAGCTGCAAATGGCGAACCAGGCGACTATGTTCTTTTCCGATATTGATGATATTGAATCTATTCAAGCTCAACATTATCTTCTCCTAACATATAGTCGTGGAGGGGATGCGCCTAAATTTGTTAATATTGGCTTTCCTCATCTATGGAGAGAAAGAATCGATTTGTTGAAAGAACCGCACATTATTGCTGGCGGCAATGAAGAAGAAAAAGAAGAGATTGTAACAGCGGAGACTCTTATCGAGTTCAGAAATTTCACAAAAGAGGTGGGTATCCTTGGAGGCCAATGACCGCTTTTCCAAGTTCATCCCAGAACGTCTTATCGAAGCGCGGGAAGCGAGAGGACTTACATTAGCTGAACTTGCTGATGCTATTCAAACATCGCATCAAGCAATTTCCAAATATGAAAAGAGACGAAGTGTACCGGGATTCGACGTTCTTGAGAGACTTTCAAATGCATTAGCTGTACCGGTTACATATTTCTATAAAAAACAAGCGGATAGTCAAGAAAGTGTTGTTTACTTTAGAAGCATGGCAATGGCTACCCAAAAATCTAAAAAGGTTCATTTTCACAAAATTAGATGGATAAAAGAAATACACAAGTATCTTGAACAATATTTAGAATTTCCAAAAATTAACACCCCTCAATTTATTACTAGGGACACGTATATACCTATAGATTTCGAAGAAATAGAAAGAATGGCTTCCGATGTTAGAAAAATGTGGAACTTGGGAAATGGTCCAATCAGCGATGTCGTTCTTTTGTTGGAAAAGTCAGGTATCATTGTTGGTAGGGCTCCTGCCTCTTCATATAAAATCGATGCTTGTTCTAAATGGGAAGAAGGAGGAAACCCTTATATACTTCTTAGTAATGATAAAACTGCAGTTCGTTCTAGATTTGATATTGCACACGAATTAGGCCATCTCGTACTGCACTCAAAGATTAAACAAAGTGAATTCAATAAGAAAGAAAATTATAAGCAAATTGAAAGAGAAGCGCATTATTTTGCAGGAGCATTCTTGTTGCCAGCTTCAAGTTTCGGTACCGAGATTGTTTCCACTTCAATAGATCATCTTACGACATTAAAGAAACGTTGGAAGGTTTCAATTCAAGCAATGGCGTATAGGGCTAAGTCGTTGGACATTATTAGTGAATATCAACACATTAATATTAGACAAAGACTGGCTAAAAACAATCAACTTTCCAAAGAACCCCTTGATGATGTGTTGCCTTTTGAGGAACCATCAGTGTTGAAGCAAGCTATCATGGCTTTAGTTGATCACAAGGTGAAGACTAGGCAAGACATAGTTAGTGAAATATGTTTACCGCGAGAGGAAATCGAAACTTTCGCTAATCTTGAAGAGGGATACTTAAAAGTCCAAGATACTTCCAACGTTATAAGACTTAACTTTAGAACCTGATTCAATGAAGCCCACTAACCTATACGGTCGGTGGGTTTTTGTTATGTAGTCGAATGTTTAATATCGCCCAAATGTATCCATGTGACCACTCCAGGCGCTTTAATCTTAGCCCTACTCCGCTGGATTTCTCAGCTAGGCACCCTTCTTAACTCAGATCCATCATCCGAGATTAACGATAAAGGTCTACAGGTTTGAATTGCTTTGTTTATGTATGTATATATAATTCACCTTCACTATTAGTAATTCTACAAGAAGGCTGGCGATCCTCTGTCTATCCTCCAATTCAAAAAGGTTTATATGTAAGAATGTGGAACTAATAATGAAGGAGGGAAGATTAAAATGAAAAATATTCAGCCATCAGAACAAGCGATGAATAATTTGTACAAATCTTTAGGACGAGTGTTGCCAAAGTATCTTAGCGAGATTAAGAATAAGGGGGATCTGAATGAACAAGTCAACAAAAACACAGCCAAAGATAAAGACTCCTATGCACATTAGTCAATTCTCACAGGAAATACAGGATTTTATTCATCATCTTTGTGCCAGGGCAATTCTTAGGGCTATCAAGAACGGAACTTTTCAGTACAAGAATTAATTTACTCAAGGGGAGAACGAACTGAGCGAAACTGAGCGCATTATTGATGTACGGTACAAAAAACACGCAACACTTATACTGA
This sequence comes from Paenibacillus apis, assembly GCF_018333295.1. Classification (NCBI taxonomy): domain Bacteria; kingdom Bacillati; phylum Bacillota; class Bacilli; order Caryophanales; family Paenibacillaceae; genus Paenibacillus; species Paenibacillus apis. The sequence goes on along the minus strand of NZ_BORS01000009.1, from coordinate 200,502 downwards.
GAAAACGCTATAGAATTGATACAGGTGAATGGTAAAGAGAAAACGAACCTTCAGAATTAGTTGAAATATTGGAGGATCTATCCACCGAAGGATGGGAGCTCGTTTGCCCACTTGTTAATGAAATTGGCTATATCTTAAGAGCAACAGACTATATAGACGACACCATAACAATATATGATTATGATGGGGAATTTGAATTAAATGAGGAAGAAATGAAGAAATAGAGAAGATGAAGGTTACAAGCTTTAAGGGTGGTGCATTAATTTGGATGAATTGGACCCAGTGGTATCAATTGATGATGTTGCGGAATATTTCAAAGTTAGTAGATCGACAATTTTTAAAGCATTGAAATCCGGTAAATTGAAAAGCTATAAGTTTGGACGACGAAGGAGAATCAAACGAGAATAGGTTCTTGAGTTTGAACAAAGCATGATAAGTGATTTAAAAGGTGTGTAGTGAGTCACATTTACCATTGATATAAATAAGCTGTAAGATGATTTTAAGAACGAGTTGTGATGTTTGGCTTTTTGATTGCAATGGTTCCTAATCATCAGAAATATAAATATTCATAACTGAACAGGTCGACATACTCAGTTTTATAAATTATTTGCAGAATGATTGTCCAGGAAGGGATCGAGTCGTAAGTTTGGGAGAAATGATAAATAGAGGGGGGAATTTATCGGCCTTCGAACTTGAATTTTCCCTCTTATAAAAAAACTATTTCCATTGCAAATGAGGTGAATTTATTGAAAAGAGAAGAAGAAAAAATTCGAGATTATTTATCTGAGAATTTAGGGTTTATTGATAAGCGCCTAAAGTTAATTAAAAAAGAGTTTAAGCTTGAAAATGAGTATGGTTCGAAAGGCTATATTGATATTTTGGCAAAAGATAACTACAACAATTATGTTGTTATTGAAATTAAAAAGTCAAACCAAGCAGCTAGGCAAGCAATTCACGAAATAATGAAATATGTAGCGTTATTGAAGCATAATTACAAGATAAAAGATAGTGAGATACGTGTTCTTATTATTTCCACAAAGTGGGAAGAGTTGTTGATTCCATTTTCTGAGCTTATTCTTCAAACACCTTATTTTATTGAAGGTTATAAAATTGATGTGGATATTAATTACATTCCTATTATAAAGACTAAGATTGTTCCAGTAGAAAATCCTTACCCACGTAACTTTTCAAGACATCATATTGGATTTTTTTGTGAAGATCATGTTACTTTAGAACAATTGACTACTACGATACAAATAGTAATGAGTAGAAGGGGAATTCATAACTACATACTTATTGAGATGGAAACTAATTCCTCAAAGTATCCTAATCCACATGCGATTTATTTAGTCATTGTAAGCTATTTAAAGGAAAGATATTGGGAAATACTCAATAGCTTAGATGAAAATGATGAGGAGAGTGTGAGTGTTGAAGAAATAAGGGAGTATATTGAGAATGCTGAAGATATGATAGATGACAGTGAATTGTATTACCTAGAAACGGGGGTATTATCTCAAATAGTTAGTGATATTTTAAAAAGTCGTACAAGCAAAGGATATTTTATAGAAAATGGAAGTCCGGAAGGATTTTCATCTTCACTTGAAAATTGGAGTATAACCAGAATACATAGATTTGGATTTATTAAAGAGGATTTAAGGCTCGAGGATGAGCAAATTAAAAAGGAAGTTATGGGACTGACAGGGCGTAATCGCCATTTGTTTCTTGATGTTTGCGAAACTAAGCACAAAGCTAAACTTAAGGAAATAAAAGACAGTCTAAAATATTGTTTAGTTTTTAATAGAATTTGGGACGAGGACATTGGAAATATTATTAGCAAATATGAGAATGAAAATGTTTTAATTAGTCTTTTTATATATAACCCTCCAAATATTTTAGAAATACTATATACAGCAATACATACTCAAGGAGGGACTCTTCCACATTATGAAATGGTTGTAGATTTTATCGATAATGACAACCCTCTTACTATTATATACAGGGGAGGAATATGTTGGGGTGGTGATAAAGGGGAATTTAGGAAAATAGTTAATAAATTTTTTTATAAGGATGAGTTTAATATTTTAATGCATATGACAATGCACAGTATAGAAGCAATGAATGCCTCAATCATGCAGGAACTGGGTTTACGATATATAACCCACCAAGTAAAAATAGAGAATAATAAAATAAAAGAACAAAGCCAGTTTGGTTCTAGTAAGATTGGAAAAGACATTTCAGAATTTTTTAATCAAAACCAAGAATTTGTTGCTGATTTAATTAGTTTTTTTGATCGCTATACTAATTTGGCTGATATTTATAAAAAATGATCACCAGTTTATTTGTTGTAGATTTTTGAATAATATAATGTATCCTTTTCATTTTCGCAACTCATGTGGAGTGCGTAATATTGATGGTACGCAAGGAATAAATGTATCGGTGATTCGGACATCCCCCTTAGCTCATAACTAAGAAAGAGGTAAATCTAAGGGGGACATCTTCTTTATTGGATATGGAGTCATTAGGTTTTCTGATTTTTTCTCTTGTATATACCAAAGTACCAATAAATAAATATAATGAATAACACGACTAATCCGACATAGGCGATGTTGGAATACACATCCATAAACTTAACAATTGATGTCCAAGATTCTCCGACATAAGCACCGACGATGATTAAGACAGCATTCCAAATTAAGGATCCGAGTGTAGTTAGCAATAAAAAAGGTGCGAGATTCATGCGGGCCATGCCCGCAGGCAATGATATCAGGCTTCGAATTAGAGGTATAAATCGACAATAGAAAACAGTCCATTTTTCGTTTTTTCTAAACCATGCGTTAGCCCGTTGTATATCCTCTGGTGAGATTCTTAAGTACTTTTTCCATTTGGAAACAAATTTTTCAATTCGATCTGCGTTAAAGATTCTTCCCACCATATACAGAATGATCGCACCGGCTACTGAACCCAGTGTTGCTGATGTAATGACACCAATGATGGATAAACTTGAATGAGTCGTGACAAACCCACCAAAGGTTAAAATCACTTCTGACGGAATGGGCGGAAAAAGGTTTTCAATCATGATTAAAAAGAAAATTCCAAAGTATCCGTAGTCGTTTAAAACTTCCAAAATAATTTCTTCCATCACACTACTCCTCATCTCCATACAATTTCTTTCTAAAAATAGCATCTAGAAATTTATACAGAATAAACATTCCGATAAAACCAAACGTGTAAATGATCAACATGCTAATAATGCTGACCATTGTGGTTGACCAACCAACGTAGCTGCTAATGACCGAAAGCAACAGGAACAGCGCAGCAAAAACGGCTGCATAACCAAGTAAGTAGGTATGCTTCATAAAGGTAAACAAGTTCTTATCTTTCATTAATTGATGGATTTCTTTGATGTTAAATTCATTCATTGCGCGGGACCGTGCATCTTTCTCGGACAGGTGATGCTGTATGACCAAGTCGGAAGCATAGTCTGCCAGATATGTTTTTAACTCTTGCGCCTCTTCAATGGAAAGTTTCATCTTGTCCACATACTCTTCAATATCTCCATGCCGGATTGCAGAAGTTACGTTATATTGGATATGAGAAATATAGTTAATAATGCCCCATATGGTGGCAAGGCCAAAGGAAGTCCAGTAGCCCGATTGGACAATGACCAGATTATCGTTCACCGAGGATCGGTCAATATAGACTATCACTGCAAATAACAGCATTGAAGCAGCGATTAACATTTTATAGTTCAGTTGTTGAAAGTTAAACATTGAATCTTGGTGTGCTTTCATAAGTACCTCCTTAAATAAACCGATCAATCAAGCTTCTTATTTCGGTCCATTCATTTGTTAATGTTTCGAGTTGATCCTTCCCCTCTTCAGTTAGCGAGTAGTACTTTCTTCGGCCTCCATTACTTTCTGTACCCCAGTATGAACGTAGAATGCTTCTGTTTTCCAAGCGTTTCAAAGACAAGTAAAGTGTGGGCTCCGGAATATCGAACTGATTTTGGGATTTTAGTTTAATCGACCGTGAAATTTCGTAGCCATAGTTATCCGCCCCATTTAAAATGGATAATATCAATAAGTCAACCATTCCTTTCATCATTTCAGTATTCAACTGCGATAACACCTCTCCATTATTACTTTTTATAACAAAGTACTTATTCAAAAAAAATGTAATGCTAAGCACTTGGAAAATATAATAACACACTTTACTTTACATTACAATGTACTTTGTTAAGCAAACTTAAGAGCAAGGCCTCGCATTATACCTTGTGATGAAGATCAGCTGAGCCTTAAAACATGTGGAGTCGGTCATATTGATGGTTCGAACATGAGATGTGACAGCGATTGCCTCCGGCTTTCGCGGTGCATTTCGAACAATGGCGGTCGAATGGAGGAACGGAACATAGTTCCGAGAGGGGAAGCTACTAGAGATGAACGGTCCGAGCAATAGGTAGGCGAATCCCGAGAATCACGCCAAATTAGGGGCCCTAAGTCATGATAAATGACGATGAGCCCCTTTTTTATCCGGCCTTTCACATGGCGAACATAGCTTTCCTAAAGCAAATGTCCGCCAGATACTTCAATGTCCTGGGCTGTAACCCAGCCGAAATCATCGGACAATAAATTCACAATGACCTTCGCCATATCTTCGGGTTGGCCGATTCTGCCAAATACAGATTGCTCAGCCAGCGGCTTAATGAATTCAGGATGTTTATCGAATGCTCCATCGCCAAAATTGCTGTGCGTAGGACCGGGCGAGATGGCGTTGACCCGAATTTGGCGAGGTGCAAGTTCCTTGGCGATGTAACGGGTCCAGGTTGAGAATGCTGCTTTTAACGAGCCGTAGACGGAGTACCCTGGAAATGACTGGTTTCTGGATGAACTCGTGGTATTTACAATAGCTCCAGCATCCTCCATGAATTCGACAAGTTGTTTTGTTAAAAAAATCGGTCCTTTGAAGTTCGTATTAAGAATCTTGTCGAAGTATTCATCGCTCATCTCAGTGAACATCATTGGCCCGCCGACACCGCCATTATTAACTAAGTAATCAAAAGTCGTTCTGTTCCAAATGTCCAGGAGGCTCTTTTTCACTTCTAGAACAAAACTTTCGAATGTTGATATTTGAGTCAAATCCAGCTTCAGCGCGAATGCCCGAACGCCTTTATTCTTCTCAATTTCCTTAACGACAGCTTCTGCCCGGTCCTTATAGGAATTGTATGTGAGAATGACGCTAATTCCGCGCTTGCCAAGCTCAAGCGCCGTCGCTTTCCCAATACCATTACTTCCACCTGTTACAATCGCAATTCTCATAAGATCCTCCTTATTTGGTGTTCGTTCTGGCTTCAATTTTAGTTGTATCTATTGAAGAAATATAGACCTAATAATGCCTTTTGATTGCCTAAAAACACCACCTTACTTTTCGACGAACCCAGACTATCCTTTATATTTGTTGCGTAAATAGCCTAAAAATATCAAAGTATCTTAGAGCTGTATTGAGGGATAAGAAGGCATGTGATAGAATAAGCGCATGAAAAACGTCCTTGATGAAATTATTGATCTAATGGAAGGCGCAGGCACTCGACAGATTGAAACCGGAGTACCGGGGCTAAGTATGATTAAGGGAGACATTCCCGCTCATCAGCTCGCAGCACTCTACGAGCCGATGATTGGTTTTACGGTTCAAGGAACAAAGATTCTTTCAATCGGGGAGCGTAGCACTAATCTGGAAGGGCCGTCATATTACGTGTTACCGGTGCATGTTCCTGCAACGGGGAGTGTACATCCGGATCGTAATGGCCGTCCTTACATGTCCCTTGGTCTCAAGTTGAATCAGAATGTTCTTCAGAGTTTATTAAGGGATCTTCCTGAAAATCTATTACCGACTGCCTCCGAGCATTTTACAGCTTGTGAAATGGACATTGAATTTATGGAGGCATGGCTGCGCTTAATGCGATTATCGAAAACATTAAGAGATATTCCAGCTCTTGCACCAGCTTATGAGCGCGAAATCCTATATCGCGTTCTGATGGGACCACAAGGGTGGTATCTGAGGCAATTTGGCCTGCGGGAAAGTAATTTATCGAAAATGTCCCATATTGTTCAATGGTTTCGCGGTAATTTTATGAGGCCAATAGACATTGGAGAGATGGCCTCAAAATCTGGTATGGCTATAAATACCTTTCACCGTCAGTTCAAAAGGGCAACGGGTTTAAGTCCAATTCAATTTCAAAAGCAATTAAGGCTTTTGGAGGCTAGAAACCTCATAGCATTTGAGGGCTATCCAGTAGCAAGCGCCGCATATCAAGTTGGTTATCAAAGTCCCTCACAGTTTAATCGAGAGTACTCTCGCTTCTTCGGTTCATCTCCAGCCCGGGACACTGAGAACCTAAGACGAATCGAAAGCACGAGGGACTAGATAGCGGGCATCTATTTATATACTCCACGCGTCATCGACGGGGCTGCGTACAAATCCTCCCAGGTATAGCATTTGGCCCGTACAGCGTAATAATCCTTTTCGAGAAGGCCGTTCAGAACGGCCCTTATTTCAGCCTTGGCTACCGGGTTCATGCCTGCCGTACGTTAATTCATAGAAACCCCCAGCTTGTCTGCGAGCGCCTGGATATCAATGCTGGCGTCTGCTGTCGGATTCCGCCCAAAATTGCTCATAATGCGCTCGGGTTCTGCCGGAGGACGCAATGGTCTGATCCAGCGATTGCTCGAACCATTCGTAGTCTATGCTCTGCTTTGCATTCATCTGCATATATGGAAGATCGAACCCGTTCTCGGGTATGGATTGGCCGTACAATATGCCGTCCATATTCAGCGCAGCCTTGATGCGTGAATCCTCTACCAGCATTTGGGCCGCTGTTGCGCCGCCAAAGGAATGGCCGAATACGCCTGCACGATTCATGTCGATCTTCTCTGCAAGCCATGCGGGAATCGGCGAGGACGCCGCCTCCAGGGAATCCAGCACAAAACGGGTATCCTCGACCCAGAGCCGGCTTTTCTTCTCGTAATCCGCAAAGCCTGGAACGTAACTCCATACAGGGGTAAGATCCAGCATTTTGGAGTACACGATTCGCGGTCATACCCATATTAGGCAGATCGCTTTCTTCTCCCCGATCAGCTATTTTCATCCTCCCATTCCTCCTCCATAGTTCTCCAGAACATCCGCATCGCCGGGCTGGCGAGCTTATTCCGATGACGCACAGCATAGATGAACCGCTTCTCCTCCCAGCCAGGAATCCTCCGGACTATTAAATGTCCTTCGGCTTGCTCCGTCCCAATACCTGCCTCGGCAACCATACTGAAACCAATTCCATGCGCAACGGCTGATTTAAGCGCTGCGGAGCTGGATACCTCCATGGTTATATTTAGCGAAATACCCTGTTGATCCGCCCAGCTGTCAATGAGTCTGCGGCTGATTGAGCCTTCTTCATGGGAGATGAAAGGGTATGAAGCTACATCCTCGGGCGACGGCTCCCCAATTGCAGCAAGCGGATGCTCAGGATAACAAATAAGAACCAGATCATCCCTCTTCAGTGGCAGCACAATGAGATCAGGATCTTCAATGGAGGTCTGCGAGATAATACCCAGATCAAGCTCATATTTTTTGATTTTCTCCAGGATAAAAGGGGCAGGTCTGACGTCGAGAAGAATGGATAGACCAGGGTTGCTTTGTTTAAGCCGCTCCAGTAGTGGTGGGAGCATGTATGTAGCAGGTGTATGCGTACTTCCAATCGCCAGCTTCCCCGCGTGAACTCCCTGATACACTGCCATTACTGACTCGGCTTCCGCAGATAACGCACTGATCTGAGCGGCATAATGATAGAAGGCTCTCCCTGCTTCCGTCAATTTAATCACGTGGTACGACTTTGTATGGAACAAGGATACCCCAACTTCTTCTTGTAACTTATTCAAATGGAAGGTCACCGTTGGTTGTGTAATGTTTAGCTTTTGCGCCACTAAATACAGCTTTTGCAGCTCAACGGCCAGCACAAAGGCTCTCAACTGCTGCAAGTTCATAAGAGCTCCCCCCTATAGATGATTGTTCGAAACAAAAGATAGATATTATTAATCTTAATTTATATTTTATAGATTTTATTTAACTTTATATTAACGTGGGGTTAATTTTTGGATGATACGAGCTGGATAGACTAGAGAAGTAATCAAAGACCGAAAGGGATTAAATTTAATACACAAATTGGAGGGTGACATGAAAACAAACAGAAAGAACAAAAGTCTTTTAATGACGGTGCTCATATCCGTCGTTCTTCTGCTCTCGGCCTGTGGGGGTAACTCCGGTAACTTGAATGGAAACGATAAGAACGCAGGTCAGTCAGCAGCTAATCATTCTCCACAAGAAACAACCTCAACAGAGCCGTCCACAGAGACTTCTGAAGACACGGGCAAAACGATTTATTTATACGGCAACGATTTTGTTGACTTCATTGCGCCCAAATTTGCTGAAGAGACCGGCTACAAAATAGAAGCCGTTCACTACGGCGGTGGCGAAGCATTGGCCAAAATTGAGGCTGAGCAAGGCAACCCCCAATGGGATGTCTTGATGATGGATGGTCACGGCTCCGTGCGGAATTTGGCCGACCGCGACTTTCTGCTAACAGGCTGGCAGCCGGATAATCTTGCCAATCTATCTGAGCTTGGCACTTCGTACGTTCCAAGCGACCTCGCTTATTTTCCAATAGGTCTGCACGCCTCCGGTGTCATCGCCTACAACACAAAGCTGGTCACTGCCGATCAAGCACCTAAAACCTGGGACGAATTCTTTGCCTTCCAGGGTCCGGTTGGACATGCCGATCCGGCAGTCGCCGCGCCTGCTTATCCGCTCGTATCTGCTTTGTTCGAGAAATGGGGAGTTGAGGAAGGAAAGGCCAAATACGCTCAGCGTTTTAAGGATGGCTTGCACATTTATCCCAAGAATGGCCCGGTTGGCAAGGCATTGCTCAGCGGAGAAATTCAGGTAGCCGCCCTGCAGGAGCATAATGCTTATGAATTAAAAATGACGGGCGAGCCGGTTGAAGTCATTTGGCCGGAGGAAGGCGCACCGGGAAGCTTGCGCGTTGTTGCCATCAGTAAGGACACCAAAAATCCAGCAGCAGCTAAGGCATTTGTCGAATATATGCTTAAACCGGAAACCCAGAAGATGCTGACCGAACTCGAATCTACACAAAGCTTCTTCACTCCGCTGGTGAATGGTGTTGAAGGGCGAACCGAGCGTGAACCAAACGGTAAGTTCTTGTTGCCATCAGCCGAGTGGGCAGCAGAGCATGAAGTTGAAATCAAAACCTGGTTCGCCGATCAAAACGTAAAATAGGAGCCCTTAAGATGAAATCCACGGAAGCACATTGGGGAGGCACGGTTACGTTCCTCCTCTTCCTTTTCATTTTTCTGCCACTGCTGGCTGTTCTCATTAATGTCGTTTTTCCTGGCTTTTTCTTTGGAAAGTTGGAATATGGAGGATTCGGCCTCATAACTGAAATTTTTCACCGCCCACTATGGCGGCAGTCGCTCTGGAACTCGGTATTGCTGGCCTTAGGCTCCGCTACCTTTGGAACAATGATAGGCGGGGCTCTCGCCACGGTTCGTGCCAGATGGAATTTCGCAGCTGGTCGGCTTCTGGACACAGCAGCCTGGCTGTTGCTGATTGCTCCATCGTTTATGATTGCTCAAGGTTGGGTGCTGTTCGCCAGTGCCGACGGTCTTGTCCATCAATGGCTTGGCTGGACCTGGGTCACATCGTTTATTTTCCAGCCATCCGGGCTTGTCTTTGTTATGGCGCTCAGCAAATTTCCACTAGCCTATTTGGCGATTGTCTCCGCCACGGAATGGAATGTCCGGCAATTTAGCCAAGCAGCCAGACTGAACGGCGCCAAGCCTTTTACCGTCTGGAGAACCGTCGACTTCCCCCTGGCTCTGCCTTCTTTTCTTGCTGGCTGGACGCTGGTATTTATGGATACCATTGGGGATTTCGGTCTTCCTGCTGCTCTCGCGACCGTCTATAAATTCCCGACGTTGACCTACTCTATTTATTCGGCTATTTATCAATCGCCTGTTCGTTTTGATATGGCTGGAGTGCTGGCCTTTTATCTTGTTATTCTGCTCGCTCTTGCCATGGCGTTGCTATTCTTCGCTTTACGCCGCTCGCGCTTTGACTTCCTGAACGCCAAAGCCGTTAGAACGGTAAGAGAGAAGCCCCGGCATGCCTGGGCCTACAATATCGTGATAGGCGGGTTCCTGCTTATCTGCCTGGGCATCCCGATTGGGACCAGCGCTGTTGTATCCTTGCTTAAACAAATGGGAGAAGGACTTACCGCAGGAAATCTGACCCTGGAGCACTACTCTAATCTGTTCGCCAGCGCGGCTGGTGATCATCGGTTGCTTGAGTATGTGGAGGGACTCTATCATTCGTTAACGATTGCAGCTGCAGCAGCGGTATTCAGCATGTTAATCGGCTTCGTCACTGCATATGTATTGAGCTTCACGGAATCCCGCTTCAAGTCGGCACTGCAATTGTTTTCAGTCATTTCACTGGCTGTTCCAGGGGTTGTACTCGGGATAGGATATATCTTCATCTGGAATCAAAAGTGGCTGGAGCCCCTAGGCCTTCACTTGTATGGTACACCGGCACTACTGGTCATTGCCGGCATTGCCGGCGCCATTCCCTACGCAGTGCGCGTGCAGATGGGCTCGTTCGGAGCACTGTCAGGTACCATGCTCAAGGCTGCGGCAATTCAGGGGGCGGGTGTGTTTGATCGAATGCGGCACATTGTGCTGCCGCTCGTACGTCAGTCGCTGCTCATGGCCACACTGGCCTCGTTCGGCACAAGTATCTTCGATCTGGCTCTGGCTTCCATGCTGAAACCCGCGAATTATTCGCTAATGCCGCTAGTCATTGATCGTGCCTTTGAATTTTCCAGATACGGGTATGCAACGGCTGCTACTGTAGTCAGCTGCCTGGTCGTCGTATTGCTGATTGTGGCGTTGCAAGCAACTGGAAGATGGGTATTTCGACGTTTGGACGGAAAACGCAACCAAGAGTTAGTGTAGGAGGGTTATCACTTGAGAATGATTTTAAAGCTGAAAGGCGTTTCAAAAGCATATGGTGCGCAGCAGGTGCTAAAGCCCATTTCATTCGAGGTCGAAGAAGGCGAACACATCTGCATACTGGGCCCATCCGGCTGCGGGAAATCGACGCTGCTCCAGCTTGTAGCTGGATTGACCCGGATTGATGATGGTGAGATTGAAATAAACGGGGTTACCGTAGAAAAGGGAAAGGGGCGCTATATCCCTCCCGAACATCGACCCATTAATATGGTATTCCAGGATTATGCCCTGTGGCCACATATGTCCGTGCGGCAAAATATTGAATACGGCATGAAACGGCGCAAAGTGAATAAAAACGAAATGCAGAGCCGTCTGGAGCATTTGCAATCGCTACTGAAGCTGGACGGACTGCTGGAACGGCTGCCGGCCCAGCTATCCGGCGGTCAACAGCAGCGTGTAGGCATCGCACGGGCGCTAGCGACGGGCCCCCGGCTACTGTTAATGGATGAGCCGTTGTCCAATCTGGACGTCAAGCTGCGGACCGATATGCGCGGGGAACTGGCCAGTCTGCTCAGAGAACTGTCTATTGCTACTCTCTATGTAACCCATGACCGCATGGAGGCATTCACCATCGCCGATCGAATTCTGGTGCTCCGGGAAGGCGGCATTGATCAAATCGGAACGCCAGATGAGTTATTCGAACGTCCGGCTACCCCATGGGTAGCGCAACTGATGGGTTATCACAACCGCTTAAGGGTTCAATTTTCATCTCAAGGGAATCTGGCTACACTGGCAGCAGACACCCCGATTCAGGGAGTGCAGATAACTCCCGGTGCTTATTCAGGAGAAGGAGTCATGATGCTTCATCCAGAGAACATTTCTGTTTGTCAGGAGCCCTCGGCGATTAACGATAATTTATTTGAAACAGAGGTGTTGCAGGCCATCTATGAAGGAACAAGATGGAGATTCATTGTGAAGACTGATGATGGACAATCCCTCCATTTATTTCATCACAGGAGGGTAGAGCCGGGCGCCCGGTTGACCATTCAGGTTCCTGCGCAGAATGTCATGCTGTATGCAGCCCGCGCTGTCGCAGGCGATGAGTAAATTGTTTGCTGTCTCCGATATTCACGGCTATGGTCATTTGCTGGAATATCTGCTGAACCTTGCAGGATATAATCCACAGACAGATCGGCTATTCCTGCTCGGTGATTATGTAAATAAAGGGCCGGATTCTGTAGGCACTTTGGATCTGGTGCATAAGCTATGTATAGATGGAGCAGTCGCCCTTCAGGGAAATAACGAGCGCAAGTGGCTGAATCAAGTGCCAAGCAAGACCGATGAACATAAATCGGTGTCAACCTATTACCAGGAGCTGATCGCCGGGATGCCGCTATGGGCAGATTATGAGCGTTTTCTGTTTGTCCATGCGGGCTTGCGTCCAGACATTTCGCTAGAGGAGCAAACTCCCGAGGATTTGACAGAGATACGCGACCCCTTCTTCAAGGCTCCCGGCCTGCCGGGCAAAACCGTCGTATTTGGTCATACATCTACTTACCGCTTTGGCCTGCAGCCAGACCATTTGTGGTTTGGGGATGGCAAGCTCGGCATAGACACCGGAGCTGGCCATGGCTATTTTTTGAGTCTGGTCGAGTTGACGGAAGGATGGCAGTGGTCGGTATCCGTCTTACCGCCATACAACGTAGGATTGACCAGATTTGTCCTGGAATAATCGCAAATATTAGAGCCGCACTTCGGTCTACACGAAGCACGGCTCCTATTCGCATTGTAGGTAAAGTTAAGGCAATAAGGGATTTTCAATAGATTTATGATATTCCGTATTTTCAAATGCCGCTGTAAGACGCGGCAAAGGAATGCCTGCCTTTTTGGCTTCCCTTACAACTTCAAGTACCGCAAAACCTGCTTTGCTGTTGTTGTGTTCCATGAAAAGCCGCGGCAAGCTGCCTTTTGCAAAAATGACCTTGTTAAATAGGATGCCCAGAAGTCCCGGAGGAACTTTAGTAAGCATGAGAGAAGTGGCATCAGGCTTTGCACCTCTTGCTTTCAGTACAGGGATCAGTTCCCTCATATTCAACCCAACATTGGAAAAGGAGTCGCGATGGTTCAAAACCGCTGGAAAGCTCCCCCGTCTTATCACCTCCGTCTCCATAGCCGCATTCATGGCAAAGTGATTCCATAGCCAGTTTTGCATATCCTTGATCCAGTTAATTTTAAAATGGGCACTTTCAAATAGTTCTCTGACCTTGTTGTTAATATGTTCAGTGCCTACCCGTGGTTTTTCCAGAAATACCATTTTCAAAAAGCCGCCTCTAAGCCGATTGTCCGCTATGCCTCCCCCTGCTCCGGGAAAGCCAAAGACAACATTGTTCATAGACAAGGGTGCGATCGATGATTTCAAGTCTTGCCAGATGTTATTGAATATGAGGATAGGGGTATCTCCTGCAGCAGTTGCTAGGAATTGTGCCGCTCCCGGAAGCTGTTCCGTGTTGACGCTCACAATAATGAGATCATACTTGGGAAGAATCTCCTCATGAAGCTTGACGTTCCAGCTTTCTTTGATGAGCTTTTTCCCTTTTCGTGCATCCCACATTTCAAGCTCTATACTACTTCCGAAGGTTTCTTTTCTCCCTTTTCTAACGTAAAACTCGACTGTATGCCCTGCCTGTTCAAAAGCCCAGGCATATTGGGTCGATATTAAACCTCTACCGAAGAATAAAATTCTCATGTTAGCCCCCTTAAAATAGTTGATCATCCTTGTTGATAATCCGACAACGTGTTGTATAATAATATTGTATGCATTTACTATACGGCCATCAACCATCAGATTTTTAATATCTGTCGGATCATCGCTTGAACTGGAAATGGGGGTAAATCATGAAGAAGCAACCTGAAATGACGGACAAAACTAGGCAAACATTTATAAATGTGTTCTGTGATTTATATAGCCAAAAACCCATTGAAAAAATATCGATTCAAGAGATTGCTAACAAGTCAGGCTATAACCGCAGTACATTTTATCAATACTTTACAGATATTTATGAGTTGCTGAACTATGTGGAAGAGGATGTTTTGAAATCCATTAACGAGGAAATGGTAAACAGGGAGCTTTCTACGCATACGTTCCAAGATGCGCTTCAATGTTTGGAAAATGCAGAAGAAATTTCAGTCCTAAAAGCCCTTTTGGGTGACTATGGTTCTGTTCATTTTGTTGAACGCCTAAAAAGAGAAATTCCCTTTGAAAGATTGATTGTGGACCTTCCAACAAATGATATCTTAGCGCCATACCTGATTGAGTTTTACATATCAACATTAATATCTTTGTTTCGCCTTTGGATACGCAACGACAAAGATTTATCGTCGGAAGAATTGGTCAAGCTGATCGATAGCCTATTCGCAAATGGGATAAAACCGTATCATATCTTAATCAAAGGTGAGGGTTAGTTACGCCAAAAAATATTAAAAGCCGGACTCATTTCTTTTATAATTGGCGGCAGGGCAGAGGCGTTGGATGATTTATGCATACATTGCAGGAGACTGTATACATATGTTCCGAATATCCTTCACTGACAGCAGCTGTCAGTGAAGTTGTTTTATCATAAGGATTGTTACCTACCAAATTTGTTGAGGAGCAATTAGAAAATGAATCGTACCGTATATCTTTATGTGTTTGATACCATGTCCGACTGGGAAATCGGTTATTTAGCCGCCGAACTGAACTCTGGAAGATACTTCAGACAGGGGGTGGCTCCAGCAAAAATAGTCACCGTTGGGATAGAAAAGACTCCAGTAACTACAATGGGCGGATTGAAAATAATGCCTGACATGAAAGTGGATGAGTGCAGCATTAACAGCGTAGATGCACTGATTTTACCAGGTGGAAATACATGGACAGAAGCTATCCACGTGCCCATACTAAAAATGGCCGAGAAGTGTGTAAAGGAAGGGATCGTAGTTGGAGCCATTTGCGGCGCTACTATAGGACTTGCTCAAGCAGGATTGTTGGAGTCCCGTTGGCACACAAGCAATGATTTGGCCTACCTTAAAATGATTTGCCCTTCCTACACGGGTGAAGAAAATTACAAAGTGGAATCTGCTGTCACTGATGGGAAATTGATCACCGCATCCGGAGTAGCTCCATTAGAATTTTCTGTTCAGGTTTTAAAAGCGCTAGATGTATTTTCTCCAAAAACATTAGACGCTTGGTATCGTCTTAATAAAACTCATGAACCTGAATATTTCTACGAGTTAATGAATTCAATCCAATGATCGTATAGAGATATAAGTCATGTGGAGTGCCTAATGTTGATAGTGCGGAAATGAGTTGTGACAATATTGCTCAGGTCCAAGTTAAGGAGGCTCTTGCCGTTCGCAAGGTCTCCTTACCTACTTAGGGAGCTGTATGGGCTTCGTTGACTATCCGTTTTTTGAAAATCAGCTTTATATGCAAAGTAGATATACTTGACAAACACAAACACGTTGATTGCCCCAATCACACCAAAAGCCAACCGAGCAACCACCTCCGGTATGCCGAACAAGATAATCCCGTTCATATCACCACCGCCAAAAAATCCGCATAAGACAGACAAGTAGATGGGGTCAATGATAAGCATGCCTAAAGTCATATAATAAAAGGTGGCTTTGATAACCTTGTTATTGGATTTCAATATTCGTTTTGTCATCAAAACAAGTGCATATCCGAGTAACAGCGTAGCAAGCGGCCCGGCGATACAAAATACAGCAAGTTGTAAATCGGACATAGCCTCTTTATTAACAATGATTTGCATTCCGGGGAACATGAATTTTATCCTCTGATAAGCCCCCATAAAAAGCGCGGCAATCGCATGTGTTCCCTCATGAACAATGTAATAACAAAGGATAGCTATAATTAAACCTAACCATTTTCGTGCGTTACTCTTCATGGTTTAGATCTCCCTTTTCCCAGTTAGGTGATGAGATAATTGAAAGTGTACGTTGTTTACGTTCTTGGTTAGGTTCAAAATTTAAGTGCTTATTTACTACCTCAAAAATTTCATCAATAAATTGGTTATATTCATTATCAGACATTAAAAGAGTATTACTGGATAGAAAAAGCCTGTCTTTAATTGGATTCCCCCTGTCTTTAAAGTAACGGTCAAAATCGGATAATAATTTCATTAGAAAAAACTTCACATTTTTTTCAATCGATTCCTCCTCAGCAGTTTCTTGTAATGCTTCAAGATTAAGTATATATTCACGCTCGTATGTTCCTCGTATTCTTGTTTCTTTGCTTACTAATAAGTAACCGTGTTCAAACAACATATTGATGTGTCTGTATAATGTAGTCCTTGGAATATCGCTCATAAGCTCCGAAAGACTCCCGACGGTTCTCCCTTTTTTGTCGGCCATATGCTGAATAATACGCATTCTAATAGGGTTGAGCAAAATATCGCCATGATTATCCATAATTGCACCTCCATGATTGATTCCAACTTCGATTATGATACCAAAAATGGAATTGATCAAGGGTATTTTTCTCACATGCGTCGTTTTTTTTGTTCATTTCCTTACTATTCAAGCTCTTTCCAGACATTATTTAAAAATCAAAATATACAAAATGCAATAATGGGTGTAATATGAAGTTATTTGAGGCTGCCTGGAGGAACATGACTACTTGTCGTATGCATTGTGAATAAAGTTGCAATCCGAGACAGTAGCACAGACTTAAGCCAGTTCGGCACAGGGCTATGCCTACTACTATAGAAAGAACATACAGGGAGATGGACAACAATGAAGCTTGAAACTACTAAAAGAACTATCATGCTGCTGGCACTGGTGCTGATCGTCAGTATCGTGGGTGCGGCTTGCGGCAGCAGGGCGGCTAATACTACGAATACGGGTGAGGGAAGCGGCACATCGGCGGCAGCGGGTTCGGCGAATGATCAGGCAGAGGAATTAGCTGAACTGACGCTGGGCCTGTTGCCGTCCATAGATGCCATTCCATTTATCATTGCTCATGAGCAGGGCTTTGATCAGAAGCACGGGGTTCTTCTGGACATTGAGACGTTCAAGAGTGCCAAGGATCGGGATGTTGCTTTTCAAGCAGGCAAGGTGGACGGGATTAGCGCCGACCTGGTTGCAATCTCTATCTATAATGAAGCCGGGCTGGATGTGAAAATTACCAGCACGACCTTTGGAGAATTTGACCTGCTCACCGGCAATAGCGAGATTCAGGATGTGAAGGATCTGAAGGGGAAGACGGTGATCCTGTCCAAGAATACTTCAACGCAATATACCGTTGCGATGATGCTGAAACAGGCTGGTCTGACGGAGCAGGATATCCGGATCACAGAGGTGCCGCAAATTCCAACCCGGCTGGAGCTGTTGAAAAATAATAAAGCGGATGCGGCCATTCTGCCAGAGCCATTTGTCACGATGGGCCAAGCCGCAGGCTTGCGCATACTTAGCTCGACGCACCAAGCCAATATCAATCCGTTCGTGCTGGCTTTCCCGCAGAGCGCGATCGACGCCAAGGCCGAGGCGATTCGCGCCATGTATGCTGCTTACGATGAAGCAGTAGCGTATATGCAATCCCATGACAAAGCGGACTACATTGATCTGGTGATTGAAGAAGTGGGTTATCCCGAAACCTTGAAGGAGCAAATTGAGGTGCCTGCTTACATTCCGGCAAACCAGGTGGATGTGAAGGAAGTGGAAGCGGCCTTCGCCTGGGCCCGTGAACAAGGGCTGTTGACCAAAGATATTGCCCCAGAAGAAGTGATCTCTGATGTCCAATTCAAGAAATAACGGATTGTGTGTCAAGGAGCTTGAGGTGGAATACAGAAGCGGGGAATTGGCTTTGGGGAAGGTCAGTTTCACTCTGCCGGAGCATGGAATATATACGATTCTCGGCCCCTCCGGGAGCGGGAAATCTACGTTGCTCCGCGCCATCACCGGTCTAATGCCGGAATATCGGGGCGAACTGCTGTTCAATGGAAGCTCTTTGCGTGAACAGAAGGTGCTGATGGGCCTGGTGCCCCAGAATTACGGTCTTCTGCCTTGGAAGACTGTTAAGGGCAATATTCGCGTAGCGATGAGCATCGCGCATCCCAGGGAACAGAGCAAGCAGGCTCGGGAAGCGCAAATAGACCAATGGCTGACAGCCATGGGCATTGCGGAGCTGGCGGAGCGGTATCCGCTGTCACTTAGCGGGGGGCAGCAGCAGCGGGTTGCCATTGCGCGGGCCTTCGCTATTGCCCCGTCCATGCTTTTGCTGGACGAGCCGTTCTCGGCGCTGGATGCCATCACAAGGGAGACGCTGCAACAGCTGTTCCTGGAGCATTGGCAGGCCAATCCGGCTACGGCGCTGTTCGTGACGCATGATGTGGACGAGGCCATTTTGCTAGGACAGAAAATGATCGTGCTTCCTTCAAGCAAGAACGATCCTGCTGAGGTTATTGACAACGAGGAAGTATTTGCGCTGAAGCTGGAGGAGAAGCGGGCCAGCGATGCTTTTTTTGCCCAAATCAAGAAGGTTAGAAAGGTTATGCAGGAGAAATGGTGAATTCGCGGAGGCTTAACTACATCTTGAGATTGTTGCTTGTATTCCTGGGGATGAATCTCATCTGGTACGTGGCGTACGTACTGGTTAATCACCCTATGCTGCCAAGCCCGCTCGGGGTCTATCTGGCGATGGGCCAGCTTGGGGGAAGGGAGCTTGTACTGAATGTTGGCTACAGCTTGATGCGCGTGTTTGCCGGAGTGCTGCTGGCGTTGATTCTTGGCTTGCTTATCGGGCTGCTGATGGGGCGTTCCGCGCTGTGGAACAAGCTTCTGGACCCGGTGGTATATTTAACGTATCCGGTGCCGAAGATCGCCTTGCTTCCCGTTGTGATGCTGTTCTTCGGACTTGGCGAGACATCCAAGATTCTCATGATTATGCTGATTCTGTTGTTCCAGATTATCATTTCCGTTCGGGATGGCATCAAGGCAATTCCGGCTAACACCTATGATGTGCTAACCAGTATCGGGGCAGGCAAGGGCGAGAAGTTCTGGCATGTTACTTTACCGGGTGCGTTATCCGTCATCTTAAGCACGATTCGTGTCTCGTTGGGAACAGCGATTTCGGTCCTGTTCTTTACAGAGATTTATGGAACGGAGCACGGCATGGGCTTCTTCATCATGGATGCCTGGCTCCGACTGGATTATCCGCAAATGTA
The DNA here is from genome assembly GCF_018333295.1 of Paenibacillus apis. Lineage (NCBI taxonomy): Bacteria > Bacillati > Bacillota > Bacilli > Caryophanales > Paenibacillaceae > Paenibacillus > Paenibacillus apis. Next base: position 181,217 of record NZ_BORS01000009.1, on the reverse strand, counting down.
TGCCGGTATTCTGCTGTTCAGCTTGGTCGGGTTTCTGTTGTTCCTGTTGGTAGATCTGCTGGACTACCGGTTTATGAAGTGGCGGAGGTAAATGTTGCCCGATAAAGTGATTTTAAGAGCCCGAGATATCCTGTTATGACAGGAGCCCTCGGGCTCTTTTTAATGTTCTGAGTCGATCAGTCGTCCTGGGGCGTTATCCGTTGTTACTTGATATCTTCAAGAATCTGATTATAGGCGTTCTGGACAAGCTGGGGGTCAGGATCTTCTCCAAGATGTTTGGGCACATCGAACTTCGATAAATCAAAATGATGCTTAGGTTGGACGTCATGCCTGGCTAAACAGCTCTTGCAGCAGGCCAACGGGCAACCGTCGATAGCAATGATGTCGCGTCCCGACTTCGCTGTTCGGACAAGCGGTTTTACATCACCGCCGACACCTGCGATGCAGGACATTTCGGCGATCTTTTCACGATCCATTTTAATCGCTACCTGGTTAGCGGTCTGTGCAGCTGAGGAACATCCGGAACATGAGTAGACAAGAGGCAGATCATTTTTTTTCATGGGCTATCCCTCCCAATTTAACAAATTAATTGTCAGTATAATCCGAGACGACGGGCTGGTTAGTGAGTCGGGTCACTATTGCTAAAGTAACTCCTTATATAAAAATGTAATTTTAATAAATTAATAAATAGATCTTGTATTTTCAAATCAATCTGATAAAATGTAATCAACGATAATAACAAATTTTAATTAAAGAAAGGCACAAATTCATATGAGAAAATTAGAGGGTATGGTTGAGTTTGTGAGTGGTTCACCGCAATTTAGGATTAAAGAAGTGTTTGATGATAAGGCACCTCTTTATACCTATTATGGACAACCCGATCTTGAAGAGGATTTGGTTTGTTTTGATTCTAACGGTAATGCCGGTAAGAAAGTACGAACCTACGATAAGGTCAATACGCTATGTCAAGGAGATGTTGTTTTTAGTTTGATATCAGGAAAATCTACAATCGTTGGTGTGAAGCATCAGGGGTATCTATACACGCAAAACTACGTCAAGTTAGTGGCTGATAACAAGGTTGATTCAAAATATCTTGTTTTCTTGCTTAATGAAGATCCATCTATCAAGAAACAGTTTCAGATGGGGCTGCAGGGTTCTCAAGTTCTAAAGTACACGCTAAAGCAATTGAAAGAACTGGAGTTGCCGGATTTCCCTACCCTATACAAACAGCGGACGATCGGGGAGCTTTATTTTAACCAATTACGGTTGGAGGCATTAAGAAATAGAGCGTCGAATCTGGAAACTACCATAGTATTAGAAAAGCTTAGGAGGGCGAGCCATAAATGACCGAGAATCAATTTGAAACCGAATTAATACAATACCTTACGAGTGGTACGATTACCAAGCAAGAACATCTTGAAGGACTTGTTGCTAAAGAATCAAATGTTGATTACATAGTAAAAACCAAGCTGTGGAAATATGAACCCCACATTAAAACGACAGAACAGCTCTGGGAAAACTTCAAAGCGATCCTGGAACAGCATAACCAGAACACGCTTGAACATCCCCTAAGTGTTGTGGAATTTAATCAAGTTAAGAAAATTATTTCGGATATTAAGACGCCTTATGAAGCGGGGCAGTTTCTGTACGGTTTAAACGGGGTGTCGCAAATTGAGATTGATTTGGATGACGGGCGGCACGTGTTCCTTACAGTATTTGATCAAAAGCAAATCGGGGCTGGAGATACCGTATATCAAGTAGTCAATCAAATTAAACGGTCGGCAGTGATTACTGGGAAACAAACTCGATATTTTGACACAACGCTTCTGATTAATGGTCTGCCCATTATTCAAATTGAAGAAAAACGTGATACCCGTAATGTAGATGAGGCGCTCAATCAAATGAAACAATATGCGGATGAAAACCAGTATCGTGATATTTTCTCAACACTGCAAATTCTGGTGGCCATCACGCCGAATAATGTGAAGTACATGGCAAATACGACCTCAGATAAGTTTAACAAGGACTTCGCGTTTAACTGGCAACGCAAGAGTGACAATACCATTGTTCGCAATTGGAAGGAATTTGCGGATTCCATGCTTTCCATTCCCATGGCGCATCAAATGGCTACCAACTATATGATCCTTGACGGAACAAGAAATAAAAATACGTTGAAAGTGATGCGTCCTTATCAGGTGTACGCGACACAAAATGTGATCGAGAAATTGAAACGTGCTGATTTTGAATTCGGCATAAATAAAATCGGCTACATCTGGCACACCACCGGGTCCGGTAAAACGATTACCAGTTTCAAGACGGCCTGGCTTGCAAGCCGGATGCCTAAAGTGGATAAGGTTGTCTTTGTAGTGGATCGAATTGCCTTGACCAAGCAAACCAACGAAAATTACAAAGCCTATGACCCGGACGCGACAGAAGACACCTTTGGCAGCGTTCAAGACACCAATAACACAACCGATTTGAGTCGAAAGCTGAAAAGTAAAGACAATGGTATCATTGTGACTTCCGTTCAAAAGCTGGATACGCTGGTGAAACGAAAATCGTTTCAAGCACCCGACAAAAATATCGTGTTTATCGTGGATGAAGCACATCGTTCAACAGGCGGCGATTCCTTTAAAAATATCCAGAAAGCCTTTAAGAGGTCTGCCTGGGTTGGTTATACCGGGACACCGATGTTTGATGAAACAACGACGGGGCTTCGAACAGAGGACATTTTTGGCCCGCTATTACATGCTTATACCATTCGTGAGGCGATTGCGGACCGGAATGTTTTAGGATTCAAGGTTGATTTTGAGACAACGATCGATGAAAAGCAGATGAAAGAAGTCTATCTTCCCGCGTTTTACCGTGAACGTTATCCCAAATGGACCGAAGAACGAATTCAAGAGAAAATCAACAATCTTTCCCAGGAAGATATGGATGATGCGGTTGAACCCAGTTTCTACGATGAGAATCCGGATCATGTCAAACTGGTCGTGGAGGATATTTTCAAACATTGGCGCAACCGTTCGAATGAAGGCAAGTACAATGCTTTGTTTACGACGCATGTGGGCGGCGGGAAAGCAAGCACACCAATGGCGATGATGTATTTTAAGGAGTTTCAACGTGTTAACGAAGAAAATAAGAAGAACGGCGGTCAGACTCTAAAAGTTGCCGTGACGTTCAGTCAAAATTCATCGAATAATGAAAGTATGCTTGCAACAAATCAAGGTTTGTATGAGGCCATCCAGGCTTATAATGCTGAATTTAGTAAAGCTTTCGGGATGGATGATGTTTCGGGCTACACCCAGGACGTGACTTCACGCTTAAATAAATCTGCTTCCGATGGGAGGTTCCTCGACTTGGTAATCGTGGTGGATCAATTATTAACAGGATTTGATGCGCCTGAGTTGAACACGCTTTATGTGGATCGAACCTTGAAGGGTGCCTTGTTAATCCAGGCTTATTCACGAACGAACCGGATTGCGGATATGCAAGAGAAACCATGGGGACGTATAGTCAATTACCGCTGGCCGGCACACAACGAGAAATTGATGAATAAAGCGCTTGCTGTGTATGCCAATAAAGATTCTGCCGTTTTGTCTAATGATGAACAACGCGATTCTAATCAAAAAGACGGGATCATTGCCCAACCGTTTGAAGATGTGTTTAACGAAGTGAAACAAGTTGTTGAAAAACTAAGCAGCATGACGATGGAGTTTCAACAGTTACCGCCTTCTGAGAAACAGAAGGAGGATATGCTTGATTTGCTTCATGAATACAACAGGGGCATGGCCAAATTAAAGCAATATGATCCTGAAGAAGTGGATGGCGAAAAAGTTGGATTTAACTATGATGATCCAGATGAGTTACTAGAGAAGTTAGGGATGACTTCCGAGCAAGAAGTGATGTTGACCACCGTCTTAACCAATGAGCTTAAGTCACATATTGCCAAAGAGAGGAAGATCCCTCTTTACCAAATCGAACTGCGGATGACTCACGTGAAGGATGTTAAAGTGGACTATGATTATCTTACAGAACTCGTAGAACAATTACTGAATCAGGTTCACGAAGGTAAGAAGGAGGAAGCTAAAGAAACGCAGGAGAAAATCAACCAATTTGCGAATGGATTGGATGACCGCAGCTATGCGACTAAGATTATCAATGCAGCGGACGCCATTATGAAAGGTCACTTTCCGCCTGCAGGTTCGGACTTCAAGTATCCGGTGAAACTGACGGACAGTGAACAGATCATCCAGCAAGCCAACAATGTGAGCTTGGAGCGATTGTTCCTTGACTTCCGTGTGAAGTGGGGGATCACGGAAATTATCACAAGTGCCGGGATGCGTGAGTTGTTCAGCCGCCATCGCTACGGAATGCAAGATTTGGATGATACCGGCCAAATCCGTGATATCATCGCTCAAGCAAGCTCTAACTATATGACACTTGCGCTTGACGAGGGAGTTCAAACTTTGCCTAAAATGAAATATCGAAACGGTTTGCGCGATGCGATTTACAAACTGGCGGATGAATTGGTGGAGAGCTAAACGGGGCAAATCGGTACAATAACGTCTGTCTAATGGAGGTTATTATGAACGAAATTCAGTTTTTAATGTATGATGCTGATGAGAAAGTAGAAGTGCTTGTTCGAGATGAAACGATTTGGGCAACCCAGAAGGTATTATCCCAGTTATTTGATGCAGATAAATCCTCTATTTCAAGACACTTGAAGAATATCTTTGCAAGCGGAGAACTACAAGAAAGCACGAGCGTTGCAAAAATTGCAACTGTCGTAAATAATGGGGCAGTTGGTGAGATTGAGAAGGAAATTAACTACTATAACCTGGATGCAATTATTTCAGTGGGTTATCGTGTTAATTCCCAAAAAGCTACTAAGTTCCGTATATGGGCAACGGATGTTTTGAAAGATTATATTCAAAAGGGCTTCAAGATTGATGTTGAACGTATGAAACAAGGGGAGAATGTATTTGGCAAGGATTACTTCCGCGAGCTGATTGAAACTGTTCGTTCCATTCGAGCAAGTGAACGACGGATATGGCAACAAATATCAGATGTCTTTGCGGAAATTTCATACGACTACGATAGAAACTCAGAGATCACAAAGAAGTTCTATGCTACCGTTCAAAACAAGTTTCATTATGCGATTACAGGCAAAACTGCTGCTGAAATTGTTTATGACAGTGCGGATAAAGGCAAAGAATATATGGGGCTTACTTCTTGGAAGAATTCGCCCGATGGCCGTATTTTACAATCGGACGTATTAGTTGCAAAGAATTATTTATCGGAAAGAGAAATTCGCAGTTTGGAGCGTAACGTATCATCTTACTTTGACTATGTAGAGCGTCTACTTGAAGATGAAGTTTTATTAGGAATGCAGGACTTTGCTAAAAGCATTGATGAATTTCTAGCATTCAATCGCTATGAAGTCTTGGATGGAAATGGGCGCATTTCACAAAGTGAAGCTCAGAAGAAGGCAATTGGCGAGTATAAAGAATTCAATAAGCATCAAAAAATAGTATCCGATTTTGATAGAGAAATCAAGAAAATACAGGGAGAGCAAAAATGAGCGAAGACAAAGTTAATGTACCAAAGATTAGGTTTCCGGGGTTCACGGATGCTTGGGAACAGCGTAAGCTCGGGGAATTGACTGAAAGAGTCCGAGGAAATGACGGAAGGATGGACCTGCCAACGCTTACTATTTCAGCAGGAAACGGTTGGCTGGATCAAAGAGAGCGTTTTTCTGGAAACATAGCAGGAAGTGAACAAAAAAATTATACACTTCTAACTAAAGGAGAGCTTTCTTACAATCATGGCAACTCAAAGTTAGCTAAGTACGGTGCAGTTTTTGTATTAAGAACATACGAAGAAGCGCTTGTTCCTAGAGTTTACCACAGCTTCAAGACGACCAAAGATACATCAGCAGACTTTATAGAATATTTGTTTTCAACCAAGATTCCTGATAGAGAACTAGCAAAACTAATATCATCTGGTGCTCGTATGGATGGCCTGTTGAATATTAATTATGATGAATTTATGAATATAAAGGTTACGGTTCCAAAAGTCGAAGAGCAAATAAAAATAGCTGAATTTCTTCGCGTATTGGACGACCTTATCACCCTTCATCAGCGTAAGTTAAACAACGTGAAAAATTTGAAGGCTGGCTTGCTTCAAAAAATGTTTCCGAAAGATGACGAAGATTTTCCTGAAATTCGATTCCCCGGATTCACTGACGCTTGGGAACAGCGTAAGGTTATAGATATAGCGCCCTTGCAGCGTGGATTCGACTTACCTGTTAGTGAAATTGAAGCGGGCTCTTACCCAGTTATTATGTCTAACGGAATAGGTGCGTATCATTCAAAGTACAAGGTAAAAGCCCCTGGTGTTGTGACTGGTCGTTCTGGCACAATAGGAAATCTAACATTTGTGGAGGTTGATTATTGGCCGCATAACACGGCTTTGTGGGTTACTGACTTCAAAGGTAATGATGCGAAATTTATTTATTTTTTGTATCAGAAATTGGATTTGAAACGTTATGGTACTGGTAGTGGTGTCCCAACTTTGAATCGAAATGACGTGCATGATACCACAACCAGCATTCCGTCTGTCGCAGAACAGAAGCATATTTCACTGCTCTTCGACAGCCTCGACCACCTCATCACCCTTCATCAGCGTAAGCTGGAACACTTGCAAGAACAGAAGAAGGCACTTCTACAACAAATGTTTGTTTGATAGGAGGAACAAGTTATGGCTTTAGAAAACAAGTTCGGGATTAACAATTCTTCGGAACTTGCTCGTGTGGAGGAAAAAGTCAGCAAGCAAAAAGCTCTTGAGATGTTTGAAACCGGTTTGTTAGATACAGTTGAGATCGGAACATTTAAGTCATTATCCGAATTTCACAAGTTTCTGTTCGAAAACATTTATGAATTCGCCGGAAAAGTGCGTGATGTAAATATTGCAAAGAGCAGCTTTCGTTTCGTACCCGTTATGTACCTTGAAGCTGCACTTGATAATATTGCAAAAATGCCGCAATCCACTTTTGACGAAATCATAGAAAAATATGTTGAGATGAATGTGGCTCACCCCTTCAGAGAAGGTAATGGAAGAAGCATGAGGATCTGGCTTGATACCATATTAAAAAAGGAACTGAGGCAAGTTGTCGATTGGAGCAAGGTCGACAAAGAAGATTATATGCTTGCCATGGAAAGAAGCCCCGTGAAGGATGTTGAAATCAAGCTGCTTCTTAAAGCAGCGCTTACAGATCAGATCAATGACCGTGAAGTTTATATGAAAGGCATCGACGCAAGCTATCATTACGAGGGTTACAATGTATATAAGACGGAAAATCTCACAAACGAGCAGTAAATCTGGCGATTGTATATCTAGGAGGATTACAACAATATGAGCAATAAACTACAAACTATTACAACAAAACTGTGGGCGATGGCTAATGAGCTTCGTGGAAGTATGGATGCCGCAGAATACAAGAACTACATTTTGGCCTTTATGTTTTATCGTTATCTGTCTGAACATCAAGAACAGTACTTAGTTGAAAGTAATGTTCTTGATGTTGAAGCTGGCGAATCGATCAATAAAGCCTATGTAGAGCAAGCGAACGGTGACGATTTGAATGATTACCTAGAGGACATTTCCTCAAGTTTAGGCTATGCCATTGCACCGCTTGATACTTGGGCATCCTTAGTCGATAAGATTGACAATAGCGCGGTTATTCCCAGTGATTATCAAACGATCTTTGACAATTTCAATAAGAATGCCGAGTTAAACAAAGAAGCCGTGAATGACTTTCGTGGTGTGTTTAACGACATCAACCTTGGAGACTCTCGTCTGGGTTCTTCGACAAATGAACGAGCGAAATCACTTAACCGGATTGTAAAGCTGGTTGACAGTGTTGATTACAAAGGTGAAGATGGCCAGGATATTCTTGGCGCGATCTATGAATACTTAATCGGTCAGTTTGCAGCAAGTGCTGGTAAAAAAGGCGGAGAGTTCTACACACCGCATGAAGTTTCTAAAATTCTGGCTAAAATCGTTACGAATGGAGTAGAAGAATCGGATAAGACTTTTGCAGTGTATGACCCGACTTGTGGATCTGGCTCATTGCTGTTAACCGTTCAAGGGGAGTTGCCTGGTGGAGATAAGCCAGGGGCGATTAAATTTTTTGGTCAAGAAAAGAATACGACAACCTACAACTTAGCTCGCATGAACCTGATGATGCATGGCGTTTCATTTAACAACATGACGCTGTCTAATGCGGACACGCTTGAGAGCGATTGGCCTGATGGACCGGATGCCCAAGGAATTGATCACCCACGCTCTTTTGACGCTGTGGTTGCGAATCCTCCTTATTCTGCTCATTGGGACAACAGCGAAACGAAACTGAAAGATCCCCGCTTTAGCGAATACGGTAAACTCGCTCCGAAAACCAAGGCGGATTATGCATTCATTTTGCACAGCCTGTATCATTTGAATGATACGGGAACCATGGCGATTGTATTGCCGCACGGTGTCTTGTTCCGTGGTGCAGCCGAAGGTGCGATTCGCCAAACCATCATTGAGAAAAACTACCTTGATACAGTTATAGGTTTGCCAGCTAACTTGTTCTACGGTGTGAGCATCCCGACTACGGTTCTAGTATTTAAGAAGAACCGTAAAACAAAAGACATCTTGTTTATCGATGCAAGCAATGAATTTGAAAAAGGTAAGAATCAAAACAAACTTACGGATAACAACATCAATAAGATCATTGAAACGTACCGAAATCGTGTAGATGTTGATAAATATGCTCATGTGGCATCCCTTGAAGAAATCAAAGAAAACGAGTTCAACTTAAATATTCCTCGCTACGTGGATACGTCTGAAGAAGAGCAAACCATCGACCTTGATGAAGTGATTAAGCTATTAGAGCAAGACAAACAAGAAATCGCGGATCTTGAAGCTAAAATCAATGAACAGTTGAAAACTTTGGGTATAAATGTGTAAAAGTTGATGAAAGAGGGTCAAGGATATTATTCCTTGGCTCTTTTTTTACTTTCGATTGGGAACAGTGTAAGTTGTCTGATGTTAAAGATGTGAGAGATGGAACGCATGACTCGCCGAAGTATTATAATGAGGGGCATCCACTTGTTACATCAAAAAATCTTACTGAACATGGTTTAGATATGACCGATGTTTCTCTTATTTCTGACGAAGATTTTTATGCAATAAATCAACGCTCAAAGGTTGATGTTGGCGATATTATATTTGGAATGATAGGAACTATTGGTAACCCTGTTATTCTAAATCGTGATGATTTCGCCATTAAGAATGTTGCGCTGATAAAGAGAGATGGCGAAGTAGAAAATGAGTTTTTAATTCAGTTACTAAAATCTCCTGTATTTTACAGATATATAAAAAAAGAAAATGCAGGTGGTACTCAGAAATTTTTGGGTTTAAGTCAGATTAGAAATTTTGAATTTCCAGTCCCAAGTAGAGCTGAACAAAAGCAAATTGGCACGTTCTTTTCCGGCCTCGACCACCTCATCACCCTTCATCAGCGTGAGCCGTAGGCTGATAGTGTTGATTAGCTTAAACTGGATAGTGAACGCATTACGAGATCAATATCCTTATTTTCAAGTTCCTGAATGATATGGAGGTATGTTTTCTGGGTTGTGGTCATGCTCGCATGTCCAAGCCGTCGTGCTACGCTAGCAATGGAGACACCTGCAAACAATAAAAGGGAAGCATGGGTATGCCGCAAGCCGTGAATTGAAATGTTTGGCACATTTGCTTTCTTGCATAAGCGAGTTAGTACATCGTTTACTGTTGAATTATAGATTTTCCCGTTGGTGCGCACAAAAATCGGCTTATCTTCTGGTAGTCCTTTTAGTAATTGAGAGAATCGAATAACGGTTTGCCAGTCGAGTTGAATTTTTCGTACTGAAGATTGGTTCTTGGTTGGCAAGAATCCGCCATCGCCTTTGTAATTCCAAGTTTTACTGATGGATAATGTTTGATGTGTAAAGTCAAAGTCTTTAGGTGTTAACGCTAATCCTTCTGAAAATCGTATGCCCGTTTTTGCAAGCAGAAGAATAAACCAGTCCCAATTGATTTCTTGCCTTAAATTCAAATGTGTCAGCAGGGTGTGAAGTTCAAATTGATTCAAGTATTTGGGCTTCTTTTCACGGGGTGTTCTGCCCTTAATGATTGCTTTACGTGTTGGATCGCGTTCGATCAAGCCTTCATCAACGGCATCAAGGACTGCACCTTTAAGCTGATGGTGGAAATCCATCGTCGTCTGACGTTCGTGTTCTGTGGCATAGTCATTAAGCAATTGCTGATAAGAAATGCGTGTCATCTCGCCCACCTTCATGTTGGGGACTAATTTGACCAGCCATTGATGTGTCATCAAGTATTTTGCCATTGTAACTGATCGTATAGCACCTTCTTTGTAAACAGTAATCCAGCGTTTGTAATATACATGGAATAATTCATTTCTAATCGTATCTTCAAACATAATAGTGCCCTCCCGGTGATCAATTTAATTACGGCTCACGCTGATGAGGGGGATTTTTAATGATGAATACTATTGTAGGAATGTTGAAATAGTGATCGGAATCGCTTGTAAATGTTTGGGACGAAATAGGGACGTAAGATACTCACGCCCCTATTTTAAGCTTTGTACAAGTTTATCTCCATATCAGAGGACTTGATAAAGGATGGAACGATTCCTAAAAACCCACCGCAATTTCCTCAAATCCAGGAACAGCCGTTGGCTCCTATTCAGCCAATTCATCTATGTAATCATTACATATTATCCTTTGTGAATATATTGGCTAAATATGCTTTCGCCGGGTTATGATATACTCTTTAATGTCTATCCAGATATTTATAGAGAGGTTATTGATATGACAGATAATTTTTGGCGTGATTTGCCGCGGCCTTTTTTTATACTGGCGCCAATGGAAGATGTGACGGATGTTGTTTTTCGCCATGTCGTAAGTGAGGCGGCAAGACCGGATGTGTTTTTTACGGAGTTTGCAAATACAGAGAGCTATTGTCACCCGGAGGGGAACCAGAGTGTGCGCGGGCGGCTGACGTTTACAGAGGATGAACAGCCCATTGTAGCGCATATTTGGGGAGATAAGCCAGAATACTTTCGTCAAATGAGTATCGGAATGGCGCAAGAAGGCTTCAAAGGCATCGATATTAATATGGGATGCCCTGTGGCGAATGTAGCAGAGCATGGGAAGGGGAGCGGTCTGATCTGCCGTCCTGACCTCGCCGCGGAGCTCATACAGGCTGCTAAAGCCGGGGGACTGCCCGTCAGTGTAAAAACAAGGCTCGGTTTCAGCGACGTAGATGAATGGCGCGGCTGGTTAACCCATATTTTGAAGCAAGACATTGTTAATCTGTCCATTCATCTGCGCACAAGAGAGGAAATGAGCAAAGTGGCTGCCCACTGGGAACTGATTCCGGAGATTAAGAAGCTTCGTGATGAAGTGGCGCCGGATACCCTGCTGACCATTAACGGGGATATCCCTGACCGCCAGACGGGTCTCAGGCTCGCCGAGCAATACGGTGTGGATGGGATTATGATCGGGCGCGGAATTTTTCATAATCCGTTTGCTTTTGAGAAGGAGCCCAAGGAGCACAGCAGTGAGGAGTTGCTTGATCTGCTGCGGCTGCATCTGGATCTCCATGATCAATATTCAGGACTGGAGCCGCGTTCGTTCCGGCCTCTTGCCCGGTTCTTCAAAATATATGTCCGCGGATTTCGCAGGGCAAGCGAATTAAGAAATACCTTAATGAACGCAAAGTCCACAAATGAAGTGCGGACGCTGCTCTATGAGTTTGGAAGTAAGGAGCAGGATGGGACGGAGGAATGAGGGGATACCATGTCCTGGAGTAAATTGAAGCAGCAACTGGAGGTCTTTCTCAGCCCTGCCTTAAACGGAAGGGTGGAATACCGGGCGCCGGGGTATCGTTATCTGCCTGATAAATCAGGGATTTGTTATATCCTGGTGGATAAAAAGAACATACTCCATATGAGTGATAAAACGAACCCGATCCGCTGGTATCAAACCGAGCTGGAGATTAAGAATGATCCGGATATTCAGATTCCTGTCAGCAGTGAAGAAATTGAAGCGGTCAGAAAAGGTACCCCGGGGACAGTGCCGGAGGATCGCTTAATAGTAATTGCCAGAGGCAGAAAAAGTACAGAACATGCAAAAGAGCTTTTGTCCGCACAGGCTGCGTTAAGCAAATCAAATTTTATTGTGGCGGCTAATAAGTTTTTAACAACTCCAATAGAGGAAAGCCTGGAAAGCAACGATATTCTATTGAATGTTCTAGCCCTAGTGGACAAAAGAGTCGGTAAAAAACGCATTGTAAACATGTCCGAGAAGATCAAGTTAAAGCATCCGGTTGTGCAGTATTTTTATGAATTGCGGCGTAGTGTATTGTGAAGTGATTTTATCAAAAGGTGCAGCTCTTCGTTACAGTTCAAACATGTTTTAGAATAATTTTGACAATGTGTTATAATGGGGTAACCAAAAATACTCCCTATTCGGAGGTGCTTTATATGGCGGTTGATAAACACAAAGTACTGCAAATATTTGAGCAATTGACCGAATCGGCACAACAGTCAGCATTTGATTATATATAATACCTTTCCGCCAAGCAGAGTCAGCTTGACTGGGATGATATTGTGAAATTGGCGCCGGATACTGCACCATTGAGCGAAGAAGAAGTGCGTCAATTAAATAGTGAGAGCGGATTTATGTCTTGGGAGGAAGCGATGAATGAGCTTTACTTACCAACTGACACTAAATCGTGATGCTGTAAAGTTTATAGCCAAACAAGAAAAGGCCGTTCAGGAACGCATTCGAAAATCATTGATGGGGTTGACCGTTCGCCCACCGGTTGGTGACATTAGGTCACTTGAAAATCGATTTTATCAAAAGGTGTAGTTTCTTCTTTGGAAAAAGAGGAGGCTGCACCTTTTCCTGTATACGTGGGTTAGCATTGAGAGTCTTTTAATTAGAGGTATATCTTTCCTTTAATGGAACTTGGAATATTCCTTGAGACGGTACGCCTATATAATGGAATCAGACTGGGGTTTATAGGCAAACGTTCAGGCCGTCGAGGGGGTTGAAATGTTATGGATGATCTTACTAAGCAAATGTTGATCGAGATTGTTCCAGGACAAATTCCTGCAGACAATGGATCAATACCTGGATGAATACAACAAGGTCGGAAGAAAAGTGGAACGATACGATTCATTTGAGCAGCTCTATGACGAATATATGAAAATTCAGAATGTTTGATTTTATGTTGATACTTTGTACCAAATACAAAAACCCGCCCAATCGGCGGGTTTTTGTGCCTGCTTCAATTCCTAAGCACCCTTGTGTGCACGTCCTCCCAAATGGTTGACACTTTCTTTAAAATTGATATACTTGTATAGAGTTATTGAAAATGATAATCATTATCGACGAAATATATGACGAAATGTACAAGGTGAATTAATGATTACACGTGCTTAGATAACGCATGGAGTATGCTCGGAAGTATATCCCGAACTTATTCCTTTCCTACATAACTTCATTCATTCAACTTTATATCGATATTGATTTATCAATTCAATAATCTGATGATCAACAAAGCTTATATAAGGGGAGAGATGGAAATTGAAGAATTTGAAATTAACTGTTATTATAGCGATTTTTGCTATGGCATTGGTAGCTTGCTCAGCTTCTAATAATTCAACTCCTAGTAATTCGGCTTCAAGTAATGGTAACGGAGCTAACCAGACTGAAAATAATGGGCAGGCCAATGCTGCGAATGAAGCTCCAACAACGGTTGAAATTACGGATACTCATGGAACTGTTACTGTGCCTGTAAATCCTAAAAATGTAGTTGCCTTGGATAGCAGAACATTTGAAACCTTGTCTGATTGGGATATTAAATTAGTGGCTGCTCCCAAGGATGTTATGCCTGCGGATTCACCCTATGTAAGTGATGATTCCGTTCAGAATATTGGAAATCACCGTGAGCCGAATCTTGAGATTATAGCCGCGGCAGACCCTGAGCTTGTAATCGTCGGCCAAAGATTTGGCGGCTTTTACGATGAGATCAAAAAATTAGTACCTAATGCAGCAGTAATTGATCTTAACTTTGATGTTTCTGAGGAAGCCGCTGCACCGGGAGAAAACTTTGTAAATGGATTTAAGGATACGACAAGTACTTTAGGAAAAATCTTTGACAAAAATCAAGAGGCTGAACAATTGATAGCTGATTTTGAAAAAGCGATTGAGGATGCTAAATCTGCATATAACGGCACAGATACGGTTATGAGTGTTATCGTTTCTGGCGGGAATATTGGTTTTTCAGCACCTCATTCCGGACGTGTCTGGGGACCTATGTATGATATTTTCGGATGGGCATCCGCATTAGAAGTTAACAATTCTTCTTCAGATCATCAAGGGGATGAGGTTTCGGTTGAAGCTATTGCACAAAGTAATCCGGATTGGATTTTTGTACTGGATCGCGATGCTTCAATCTCTTCAACAACGGATGCCGTTCCTGCTCAGGACGTAATTAATAATTCACCGGCTCTTCAAAATGTCACGGCCGTTACTGAGGGACAGATTGTTTATGCACCAAATGACACATATACAAATGAATCCATCCAAACCTATATCGAGTTATTCGGAAACCTTGCAAATACTTTAGCCAAGTAGTGTGAAGGAGTATAACATAGTGACGAAGAATGTCATTTCCGGGGTTGAGAATAAAGATTCTCAACCCCGGCTTTATAATCACAATAAGATATGGACTAAACCTTTTATAGTGGCGATTGTAGCTGTTGCTGTGTTGAGCATTATATCGCTGTTTACCGGAGTATATGATCTGCGCGGACAAGAGGATGGGATACAAATGTTTTTCATCACTCGCGTTCCACGAACAGCGGCCCTAATGCTAACCGGAGCTGCCATGTCCATGGCAGGACTCGTAATGCAGCTGATTACACAGAATCGTCTAGTTGAACCTACCACAACAGGAACGATTGAATGGGCCGGCCTGGGACTTCTTGCGGTTTATTTATTTTTTCCTGCACCAACGTTAGTTCTGAGAATGACGGGAGCCATCATTTTTTCGTTTATAGGGACTATGATTTTCTTTTTGTTTCTCAGGAGAGTTAAACTTCGTTCGTCTTTGATCGTCCCGATTATTGGGTTGATGCTTGGTGCGGTCATTTCAGCAGTTTCTACTTTTATTGGGCTCCTATTTCAAATGACACAAAATATTGAGACCTGGTTCGTAGGTTCCTTTGCGCCGATTCAAGTTGGAAGATATGAATACTTGTGGATAATTATCCTGATTACCGTTCTTATCTTTATTTATGCCAACAGATTGACTTTGGCCGGACTAGGGGAAGATGTGGCGACAAGTCTTGGAGTAAATTATAACAGGATCGTTCTTATTGGTACGGGTCTTATTTCTGTTGCCGTTGGGATTGTTGCAGCTGTTATTGGAAATTTACCATTTTTGGGATTAATCGTTCCTAATATTGTCTCCATGATCAGGGGAGATGATCTTAGAAGCAACCTGCCTTGGGTATGTGTATTAGGAATGGGCACGATAATGGTCTGCGACATTATTTCCCGAACAATTATAATGCCTTTTGAAGTCCCTGTCTCTTTAATCCTGGGAACCGTGGGGGCGGCCGTATTTATTGTTCTTTTATTGAGACAAAGAAAGCCAAGGAGGCTAAGATGAACGCATTGGAATATAGAAATAAAGAAAATGTCGGCATCGATTCCAGTCTCCCTAGTAAAAATAGATCAGCTGGTGCGTTTCGTTCTAAGAAAGAAGAACGGCGGTATTGGATTCTGTTGATCACATTTATCGCTTTGGGTGTTCTTTCTGCTTATGGACTTTTAGTGTATAACAATCCCGTCCCAATTGATTCTCCTTCTTTTATCCCCGTGGTTAGAAGAAGAATGGTAGCTATTGTTGCCATGATTATTGCTGCAATATGTCAGAGTCTATCGACCGTTACCTTTCAATCGATTACGAATAATCGGATTATAACCCCTTCGCTTTTAGGGTTCGAATCCCTTTACTCGGTAATTCATACGAGTACCATATTTTTCTTTGGTGCGGGTGCATTGATAAATTTTACGGGTACGGGACCATTTTTATTTCAAGTTGCTATTATGGTGTTGATGAGCTTGATCCTGTATGGATGGTTGCTTTCCGGCAAGTATGGCAATCTGCAGCTTATGCTCTTGATTGGAATTATTATTGGAGCCGGGCTGAATTCGGTGTCTACTTTTATGAGAAGACTTCTTGCGCCGTCTGAGTTTGATATTTTACAGGCAAGGTTATTTGGTTCTGTCAATCATTCGGATCCTGATTATTTCCCTATTGTAATTCCAATGGTCATCATTGTCGCCTTATTGCTTCTAGCTAATTCAAGGAAATTAAATGTGGTATCACTCGGCAAGGATGTCTCTACGTCTTTTGGGGTTAATCACCAAGCCAGCGTCATCTATACGCTTGTATTAGTGTCTATTCTGATGTCAATTTCAACAGCGTTGATTGGACCGCTTACTTTCTATGGTTTTTTAGTTGCAACTTTGAGTTATCAAGCGGCGCCCACCTATGATCACAGATATATTTTTCCGATGGCTCTTGCTATAGGTTTTTTGATAATTACCAGCGCCTACTTTTTTATGAATCATATATTCAATGCTCAAGGTGTGGTTTCAGTTATTATTGAGTTGTTTGGCGGAATAATATTCCTAATTGTCATTTTAAGGAAGAGGGCTCTATGATAAAGATTGAGAATGCCAGAAAGTTATATAACGACGAAGTAAACATCGGACCGTTGAATATTGAAATACCAAAGGCCGGTTTTACTTCTTTAATTGGGCCAAATGGTGCTGGAAAGTCTACGACACTTCTAATGATTGGAAGACTTCTGAATTTGGATGAAGGCCAAATCAGGGTAGCCAATATGGATGTTTCTGCAACTAAATCAAAGGACTTGGCTAAAATCATCACGATTTTGAGGCAGGAAAATCATTTTGTAACGAGACTTACGGTTAGACAATTAGCTGGCTTTGGACGGTTTCCTTATTCGAACGGAAGGTTAACGAAAGAGGATGAGGCTATTATTTCTAAATATATTGATTTTTTAGACTTGACTGATCTAGAGAATCGATATTTGGATGAGCTTTCAGGCGGTCAAAGACAAAGGGCCTATGTAGCAATGGTGTTGTGCCAAGAAACGGAATATGTGCTTTTGGACGAGCCTCTGAACAATCTCGATGTTGCGCGTTCTGTTCAAATGATGGAGCATTTGAGGCTTGCTGCTAATAAATTTGGAAGGACAATTCTGACCGTTTTGCATGATATAAATTTTGCAGCCAAATATTCCGATCGAATCTGTGCTATGAAGGATGGTCAAATAGCCGCTTATGGAACGGTAGAAGAGATTATGAAGCCCGAGATATTGACAGATATTTTTGAGACGAAAATAGAAATTATTAACGGCCCTTATGGGCCGATAGCGATTTATTAGCCAGGTGGCAACCTGACCCTAATGAACCCTCCGTCTGTATTCATTGGGAGTGATCCCGACCATCCGTTTAAACAATTTGTTGAAATAAGCCGGATCGGGATATCCGACCTCGCTGCCGATCTCATGAATTTTCATATCGGAAGAGTGCTTCAGCAGCAGCTTGGCCTTCTTGATCCGAACCTCGATTAGATAGTCGGTAATCGTCATGCCGGTCTCATGCTTGAACAGCTTGCTGAGATAGCTGGGTGTCAGATAGACCATACGGGCAAGGCTTCCAAGCTCTGCCGGCTGATCGTAATGCGCTTTGATCCAGCGCTTTACGGTCTCGACGGACTTCCCCGCCTGCGCCATGCGTACGGACCGGATGTGTTCCAGGGTCTTAGTGAACTCTCCGACGAACAGCCGCTTCATTTCATCGAAGGACATGCAAGCCAGAAGCTGCGCCTCCAGCGCTTTGGCGGCGCCTTCGCTATATAATTCTCCCCATTCCTGCAGCTCTACGAAAGCCGTCTCATCAATCAGCCTGCATAGGTGGAGTATGGACGCCATATCCGCCTTTCTCTCACGCAATTGTTCGAATAACGCCTCCAGACCATGGACGATTTGGGGGATATTTATTAGCTGCAAGTCCTGCACAAGCGTTTCCCGGCAACCCGCGAACAATAGAGCGGCGTCCTGATAAGGATCAGCAGCTTCGATGAAATGAATGAAGTTCCAGCATGAGTGACAGTATATCCCGTGATCGCAGGCTCTTTTCGCTTCCGAAAAGGCCTTGCCAAGCAGGACAGGGTTATCGTATCCCGGGCTGGCTCCGATATTGACGATTCCGCCGGAGTGGGGGAACTGACGGAGCTGCTCTGCAAACTGCACGATATCCTCGGGTCCGGGTTTATGGGAGTAGTAGCAGACCATGGCTAATATTTGATCGTCCGCGTCGACCGGGTCGAAGCAACATTGCTCCTGCCGCTGCAACCTTCGGACACCGGAGCGAAGCGTATCCATATCGTTTGCTTTCAAGGCAAGAACGGAAAAATACGGCTGCGGAAGAACGAGCTCCGGAAGCCGGGAACAATGAGAGAGAGTCGTCTTTAGGTAAGGGAGGAGCAGCCCGGAACGGTACTGCTGTTCCTTTTTCAGGCTGGCGGTTTTCTCCTCATCCAGCGCATAGAGCCGTTCGAACAACTGCTTTTTGTTGATCGGCTTGAGCATATAGTCCACGGCGGCATAAAGGAGGGCCTGTCTGGCATACTCAAAATCAGTGAACCCGCTCATAATAATGCAATTGGTCTCAGGGCGGATCATTTTTACTTCTTTGATCAGTTCCAGTCCGTCGACCAGCGGCATGCGGATGTCGGTAATCACCAGATCAATCTCTTCTGCCGAGATGAAGCCGAGAGCCTCTTGGCCGTTGGAGAAGGAGCCGGCAATCAAGAAGCGGCTGCTCTCCTTGCCGATCATTTTTGCCAGTCCTTCGCGTATCGAAGCTTCATCGTCCACGATTATGATCCGAAGCATTGCGTTTCCCCCTTCAAATTCGCAGGATGATCGTCGTTCCTTCCCCCAATTTGCTGTACACGGAAAGTCTGGAATTGTCGCCGTAATGAAGCCGCAAACGTTCGTTCACGTTACGAAGCCCGATGCCGAATTTATCCGTTTTCCCGTCCGTCAGACTAAGAATCAAATCGGCGAGCCGCTCTTCGCTCATTCCGACACCGTCGTCCTGAATGGAAAAGATGATCTCGTCCTGTTCGCGCCAGGCCGAAATGGTAATCATCCCGGGCCCCGGCTGCTTCTCCAGCCCATGAAAGACAGCGTTCTCTACAATGGGTTGAAATACGAGCTTGATGATCGGCAG
This sequence comes from Paenibacillus apis, assembly GCF_018333295.1. Taxonomy (NCBI): domain Bacteria; kingdom Bacillati; phylum Bacillota; class Bacilli; order Caryophanales; family Paenibacillaceae; genus Paenibacillus; species Paenibacillus apis. Next base: position 161,757 of record NZ_BORS01000009.1, on the reverse strand, counting down.
GGAGTAGAAGCTTTCCGGTACAAGAATCAGGCAGCTGATTTTGCCCGGAAACCGGATTTGCAGCAGCTGCAAATAGTTCTCGACATGCATCAGCTCCTGTTGAACCGTTACGATTTCATCACTGCGGGTAATGCTGTAACGAAGCAGCATTCCGAGCAGGTAGGTCAGTTCGGCAACACGATCGTCATCGTTCAGCTCGGCCAGCATGCGGATGGATTCCAGCGTATTGTATATAAAATGCGGGTTGATCTGGTTTTGCAGCGCCAGAAAATCCGCCTTCTGCTTGCTTTTTTCCGTCTCGGCCACCTCATCGAGCAGCTCCCTGACGCGGGAAACCATCCGGTTGAAGTGGCTGCCCAGCATGCCTATTTCGTCGTTATATTTGACATGGACCCAGACGTCCAGCTTTCCGCGTTGCACCTGCTTCATCAACTGCACCGTCTGTTTCAACGGTTTCGTCAGCGCATAGGAGATCAACATGGCTGCCGCCAGGGCAACGCCGAGGATGGACAAGGTCATCACCAACATGGAATTGCGGCTTTGCTTGATGGGGGCGAGCAATTCCTTCAGCGGAATCGTCACCATTGTCTTCCAGCCCGTCTGCGAGGACACGGAATAAACGGCAATATAGGATTCCCCGCCGATTTTCAGGCGGAAGCTGCCGCTGGAACCGGTCGCTCCGGCCAGCAGGGCGCTTCCGGTTAAGTCCTGACCCAGCCGGGCAGGATCATCGGCGTATACAATCCTGCCGGTCTCGTCAACGATGACGGCATTGCCGTGGGTCACATGGTTCAAGGGCTGAACGATTCCCTCGAATAATCGGGCATCGACGTCGATGACGATCATCCCGATGTACTCCAGCGTACTGATGGACTGGATGGAGCGCATGATGCTGAACACCTGCAGCTCGTCGGAGCCGTTGACCCGAATCGGATGGGTGCCGACCAGAACCGGGGCGACCCCGGCCACGGCGGTTTGCTCCTTCCAGTCGGCCAGCCGCTCATAAGGATAAGGCTCATTTAAGCCCGACTTATGGTTGTAAAAAATCATTCCATACCTGTCAACCATATAAACTGCAGCGATTTCCTCCTTCATGTGCGTCAAGTACGAAAGGAACATTGTGACCGTGGAATTTTTGTCCCAATCGGTTCCTTCCTGATCGAGGAGTTTTTGCACATCCTTGTTGTATAATGGCAAAATCGTATACCGCTTGAGGTCTGCGATGTAACGGTCCACTTTATCCATAGCGTTGTCCGCCAGCTGGCCGGCTGATTCGGTCGTGCTCGCCAGCTTCGCATTCGAGTTGGTCCGGTAGGACGAATAGCTGACATAGATGATCGGCAGCGTGATCAGAAACACGAAGACGACGACCAGCTTCTTTTGCATCGAAAAATTGGCGAAAAATGTCCAAAGCCTTTTCAAAGTAAATCCCCTGACTCTCTCAAATCAACTTCCTCCTATTTTACAGCACCGCTTGCCACGCCTTCAAAGATATATTTTTGCAGGAAAAAGTACAGGATGACGGTCGGCAGTAAAATGAGCAGGATCGCCGCGCTGATCAGATTCCAGTTGGCCAGATTCAGGCTCTGGAACCGCATGAGCACCGTAGTAACGACGCCAAGGGCCTGCTTCGGCATATACAGGTAGGGGGTATACATGTCGTTATAAATGCTGATCGACTTCAAAATAATCAAGGTCGATGTCGCCGGCGTAAGCAGTGGAAAAATGATCGACCGGTAAATTCGAAGCAGGGAGGCCCCCTCGACCATGGCGTTCTCATCGAGATCAACCGGAATGTTGCGAATAAATTGTAAATACAGAATGATTTGTATTACATCCGCACCGATGTATAAAACGATGGGCGCCCCCATTGTATTGTACAGGCCCAGCGACTTGATAATTCCGAATGTGGCGACCTGGGTGGTGATCCCCGGAATAACCGTAGCGAAAAGGTAGAGGGCGAACACCGCTTTTTTCATCCGAAAATCAAATCGGCCCAGCACATAGGCGACCATGGTGCCGAACAGGATATTGAAGACCAGGGTGACGCAAATGATGATCAGCGTATTGGCAAAGCCGTTTATCAGTCCGCCGCGCTCAAAAACAGCCTTAAAGTTATCGAAATTGAAAAAGCTCTCCGGTAAAGCCATCGTGCTGCCTGTATTGAATTCCTCATCCGCTTTGAAGGAGTTGACGATGACGACATAAGGCGGGAACAGGACAACAAAAACCCCGACCAGCAGTGTAATATATTTCAATGTATTGGCAATCGTCTTGGTTTGGATCATTTGCTGCTACCCCCTCTGCTTAGCACAAACTGCTGCATTCCGACGACAAGGATGACGAAGAACAATAAAATGATGCTCATCGCGGAGGCGAGACCGTAGTTGTTGTAGGCAAATGCAGTTTCAACGACGCGCTGCACGTAGGTCTGGCTCGCTCCGGCCGGACCGCCCTTGGTCAGGACGAACGGCAGGTCGAAGACTTCGAGCGCGCCGGTGACCGTCAGGAACAGGTTCAACTGGATGACCGGCTTCATATTCGGCAAAGTAATGCGCCAGAACGTCTGCCAGGCGTTGGCGCCGTCGATTTTGGCGGCCTCGTAAATATCCGATGGGATCGCTTGCAGGGATGCGATGTAGATCACCATGTTGTAGCCCATGAACCGCCATAGACCGGTGGAGGCCAGAGCGTAGTTGACGAGTCCCTTCGTGCCGAGCCAGCTGGTTTCACTAAGTTGGGTCAATCCGATGCTATTCAGGAACAGGTTTAACGAGCCTTGTGTCGTATCGAAGACATAGCCGAACATAAAGGCGACCGCTACGCCGTTCATGATGTATGGGAGAAATAGAAGCAGCCGGAATACGTTTTTGCCGCGCAGCCGGGTATTCAGAATGACGGCGAAGTAAATAGCAATCACGTTCTGAACAAGCCCCATGATAAAATAAGCAAAGTTATGGGCAAATACCCCGAAAATATCAGGATTTGAAAATACCTCCCGGTAATTGTCCAGTCCGACCCAGGGCTTCTCCGGGCTGTAGCCATCCCACGAAGTAAAACTGAAGTAGACGAGCTTGGACGCAGGATAGTAGGTGAACAATAAAAGCAAGGTCACCGGAACGAGCAGGAAGGTAAAAATGATGATCCTTTTTTGCTTCAAATACGACATGGATCCGAACATGGCGGGAATCCCTTCTTTCCGCTGTAATGTGTGGAGGTTCTGCTTGCTGTTGAAAGCAAAATGGATTATCGAAGGCCGATAATCCATTTCATCCGGTGCGGATTAGTAACCGAGATCCTTCTTTGCTTTGGCCCAGGCCTTATTCCACTTGTCAAACACCGTCTGCGGATCCTTGGCGAGCACGAATTCCTGTGCGATCGCCGGCAAATCGATTTGCGCCTTGTTCGAGATTTGAATGACCTCCGGATCATCCGCTACACCTTCCTGAAGCTCTACGGCCAGCGCCTGGAACTCGGCAAGCTGCGGAAGCTTGGACTCGCGGCCCTCTAGCGGGGACATAAAGCCTGCGAAGTCCTCGTAGCCGGAGTCCTCGATCAGCCAGGCCAGGAACGCTTTGGTTGCCTCGAGGTTCTTGCTGTCCTTGTTCACGGCATAGAAGAAGTCAGGGCTCAAGCCGGCTCTGGTCTGACCGGAATTGTCATAAGGAAGCGGGAAGAAACCGATATTGTCGGCCTCGGCCCCGACGCCGATGACCTGATTGATCACCCAATTGCCCAGGTAGTACATCGCCATTTTGCCGTTGGCGATATCCTTTTTCGACTGTTCCCAGTTGGTGGAATTGATGTCTTTTTCCAGGTAGTCTTTGTCGGCAAGCTCTTTCAGCAGACTAAATGATTTGCCGTAACCGTTGTCCATGGTGAATGGAGTATCGGTGTTCAGCTTCTCATTGGGAAAGTTAGGGTTGTTTTCGATCAGGCGCGGCAAATCATATGCCCAGCTGCCCAGCGGCCACTTGTCCTTAAAGTTGGAAGACAGGGGAATAACGCCGTTTTGCTTCAGCTTTTCGCAAGCGGCCAGAAATTCATCCCAGGTTTTCGGGGTCTCTGTGATGCCGGCATCGGCGAAGGCCTGCTTGTTATATACGATCCCCGAGCTGGCGTTCCCGGTCGTAATGCCGTACAGCTTGCCCTCGTAAGACTTGAAGTCCTTAAATGTCAGTGCGCTGCTAAACGGCATATCGTCAAGCTCGGCGAAATATTTCGGCAAATCCGAGTTCGGGATGTCGGGAACGAACATCAGGTCGGGCAGCTCCCCGCTCGCCATCCTGACTTTTAATTGCTGGTTGTAATCGGTCTGACCGCCTTCGAATTCGATTTTGATGTCAGGGTACTTCTCGTTGAACCGTTTGAGATACTCGTCGTACTCCTTGCCAATCATGTCCGTGCGGTTGGTCAAAAAAGTAACCTTGCCGCTAAGCGTTGTCTCGCCGGATCCTTCGCTTCCGGAATTTGCGGTCGCCGTGTTCGTGCCTTCGGAGTTCCCGGTATCGGCGGTTGTTCCGTTTCCGCTGTTTCCGCCGCCGCAGCCCGCCAATACGGCGGATAGTGCGAAGATCATCATGAATGCCATCAGAATGCTTTTCTTCCTCATTCTTTCATCGCCCCTCAACATTTTTTTGTTAGCGCTTACAGTTAGATTGTATCTTGATTGTTAGGGACAAATAAATGCATTCAGTTATTATTTATTGTCCTGAATTATGTTGTTGTATCAGTATAGTTTATTACATTTAAAGGCCGGGAAATAGATCATTTATTCTACCATTTGGCTAACAAAAAACTAACAAAATGAGCATAAGAGTGAAGTGTGCTGTAGTGAAAGCTTTCTGCAGGAAAGCTGCTTCGGGAGCATAAGCTCGTAAGCGTTCGCCTTTGTGAGTGGATGTCTACCTTATAATATCTTAGTTCAATCAGAGAAATCCGCGAACAACAGCGATCATAAGCACACTTCACACGTTGCCCTCAAAACGTAAATTTCAATAGTTCAACTTATATAGGTCCTGTGACCTATTGGAATTTTTTGTATATCAATGTATTATTTGAATTGTAATATTTTTATAGAAAACGTCAATTGTGGAATTAACTCTAGTACGGTTTTACCTGTGGTTTGTCTTATAGATGGGCTGCAGATAAACAAAAATAAGGAGGTTTGAGAACATGTCGAGTAAAAACTTTCCTTCTAGAGCTTTATCACTTTTGGTAGTTTTGGCCGTATTTCTATCCGCTTATTTCACAGCATTACCGTCAGCAAGCGCAGCTGCTAGAGGAGCGTGGGCTCCGAATACTGCTTATGCAGTGAATGACACCGTAACTTATAGTGGAAGCACGTATACCTGTCTTCAGGCACATACCTCTCTCGTAGGTTGGGAGCCGTCCAATGCCCCTGCCTTATGGAAGAAGGGAAGCGTAGGCGGTACTACACCACCCACTACACCCCCGGCAACAAACGGAGTAACCTTTTATGCAGATATAAATTATGGCGGTAAAGCAGTAACACTTGGAATAGGAAACTATACACTGTCTCAGTTGAATGCAAAAGGAATTCCGAATGACTGGATGTCCTCGCTGAAGGTTCCTAGCGGCTGGACGGTAGAAGTTTATCAGCATGATCATTTTGGAGGCACCAAGTGGACCTTTACTTCAAGTTCTTCCTGGGTCGGCAATACAATCAATGACAAAATGTCATCGGTCAAGATTTATACGGGTTCGTCTTCTTCAGTAACGAAGCCTGCCGAGGTTCCTAGTCATATCTGGAACTATGCCATGAATGTGGACAAAAAATTTGGTAAGGGCGGGGATTTTGCTCTATTGCTAAGTGCTGTGATCAAAAAGGAAAGCAGCTTTGGAGCAGGCTTGCCAGGCAGTCCATCTGCCGGCGACGGATTGATGCAGGTAGAACCAAACACACGCAATGCGTATTTATCTCAATTCAGCTCAAGATTCGGCCGTGCCTATAATCATAGCAGTGAACAAGACCAGGTATGCATGGGTGCATTGATCCTGGAGGAGAAGATTAATAGATTCGGCGGCATATATAACGGCTTACTGCGCTATAACGGCGGAGACAACTGGTATCCGGGAGCTACAGATTCTTATGGCCGTCCTATTCTGGCAGATCAATATGCGAATCAGGTCTACGCTACTTATAAGGGCTATGGCGGTAAGAACTGAAATAGAATGAATTAAAGATAGTCACATCTCTGACGCAAAAAGAACTATTTATCGAATTCGAAAGAGCTCACGTTGAGAAAACGTGAGCTCTTTTGATTGTTAATTAAGCTAGTGGTTACTGGCAAAGCCCAGGATTTTATTTTTAGACTGCCGAAGATCATAATATTGACCCTGGTACTCGACCAGTGGATTAATCAAGTCATCTGGATGGAGCTTAATGATGCGAGCTACGCGACCATCTGACAGGAGAACCGAGTCACCAATCATTCTGGTCATGATGTTGGTAATAAAGCATTGAACAATTAACGGGTCAAATAATCCGAAAGCGCGTTGATAAATTTCTTGAAACACTTGGTATAAGGAAACGGGCTTCTTATACACCCGTTCCGAAATCATCGTATGAAACACATCGGCAACCGCTACGATTTTGCTAAAATACGTGATCTTATCACCGTAGATACCGAAAGGATAGCCGCTGCCATCTTCCCGTTCATGATGCTGAAGTGCGACCAAAGCTTGTTGTTCCGTTAAACCGGGAAGATTTTTAACCATTTCATATCCCCATTGAGTATGACGCTTCATTTCAGCGAACTCTTCCGCACTAAGCTTGCCTGCTTTTTTCAAGATCGAATCAGGAATCCTTGTCTTTCCAAGGTCATGAAGTAAACCCGCAATGGAGAGATCATTCAGTTCCTCTTCATTCAGTCCCAGCCATTTACCTATTAAGAAGGAAATGACTGCAACACCGATACAATGTCGAAAGGTATAATGATCCTTCTTGCTTAATTCTATGATTACATTCGAAAGATTGTTGTTGTTGAAACATAATTCTTGAATTTTCGGTATTACGAAATGATGGATAACCTGATTTGAAAGCTTGGTGGAATTATTGTGTATCTTTTCATAAATCGACTGAGCTTCTGATATCGCTTCATCAACGATGACTTCGGTGACCAACTCGGTATCTTCTGCCCAAATCTCAATGCCGTGTACTGAATAGATATTGGTGTTCAATCTTCTGCCAATAAACCATGTGTTATCGATAGGAAACACCTGCTTTCTTATGACATTTGTCTGATGTTATTGCGATCAAATGTCTTTTCTTCAACTGGTTCAAAGATATCCACACTATACCGATCCACAATGACCTTTCCTTCGAACATTTTCTTCACAATGACTTTCTTTGCGGCTTTAAGACTTGTCCCTACTCCAGATGTCCCTCCAACATACATTGCTGAGATGGTATCTCCCGCCTCAAGTTTGGAACCACGACATACGGAGTCCTCCGAGAAGAAGATGATGTTTCCGGCTGAGTAGAGATCACATTGGATTAACCCTTCTTTACGAATAAGAATATCTCCATTCGACTTAAGAATGGATGTTTGTCCCTGATCGATGGCAATTTGTACGCTTGTTTCCTGGCTTAATGCAACCCTCATATAAGCTTCTTTCAGAATACGCAAGAAATCTTCCATCCTCGGCTCAGTCATGACCTCAATCATTTTTGCGGGTTGCAAAAATAACTCCAAATCATTCTTCAATTGATCTAAATCATTTTTATTATAAGATTGAATACTAGTTATGACGCCGAGTAATTCTTTCACAACATCCATAACTTGCTGGTATTTATTTTCCGTAATCAAGACTAAGACTTGTCCATATCTTACTTGTATGTTTTTCTTGGCCAACTCATGTAGCAATAACTGCGCACTTTCTATCATTTTTTCAAGTAATTCAATCAATTGTTTAGAACTGTTATAGAGTCGGTTGTATAGCATTCCGAAATATCCCGAATATAGACGGCTTCCGATCACGTTTCCCTTGACTGCTATACTCCCGGTTGCTGTTAATGTTGAATTAAAAACACTGCCAGACACATAGATGTTTCCAAGAGACTCAATGATCATGTTGTCCATGACATCGCCATACACGATAACATCCCCGGAAAACACGATATTTCCTGTCTCCAAATTTACATTTCCAGGTACGATATATGCTGTGTTGATATCAAAGTACTTGACCTTATTTCCTGTAACTCTAGGTCGTCCTTCTTTAAGTGCAATGACTTTGGAATCAGGTGTTATCTCAACAGTATCCTTCCCTAAAATATGAATGTCCTGGACGGGTTCAGGTAACAATACGTTTCCGAATACGTCATACCCCGCTTGCCCTTGAACAGGCGATACTTTCTTGGCTATAACATCGCCTTTCTTGACGGAAGGAATGTTCATATGATTTTTGAAGTCGATAGAGCCCTTTACCTCAGTAAAGAAGTTCTCAATATTTTCTGAGAAAAATAGATTAAGCTGCGCATCTTGACCTGGAACAGGCGATTGGCCTCTTGCAATAGTAACAGGACGAAAAGAAGGTCTGTGAATTTCGGTGTGAATCGCCACAACATCAACATTCATTTTGATCTGCATATTTTCAACAGCCGTAATAATATCCTGTAAACTCAACGTTTCCAAGACGATCGTTAAATCTTCCTTAGCAGTCAACATCACATTCAAGGAAGGAGACTTGTCTGTTAACATCCAAGCATGTCTTTTTGTCCGGTTAATCGTTAAATATGCTTCTACTTTGTCATCCGATATCGTTATCTCGAATAAAGGCTCTTCATCAATCTCCCAGCTAATTTCGCTTTCAGAAGTAACCTTCGTCACTTTATCGATCTGTTTACTGTTTACAAACAGCTTGATCGGATGAATGGCTTGAATGGTTGGGAATCTCCCCCCATCGCTAGGATTTCCAACTGATATCTTGCCTTGTTCAACCTTAATAAACCCATCAGCAGCCCCAACATTTGCACCTGCGCTTTGAGTAGGAAATGAAAATGACTCAGTTCCTTCACGTATCCGAGAACTAGGAGATTCGTCAAGCATCTTCAATATATTAATAATATCTTGCTCACTGGTATGATCTGGCATTGGAAACACCTCACTTCTAACCCAAATTTTCAGATATCCATTTCATAGTCTTGTGCGAAAATATACTGTCCATTGGTGTCGGAATGTGTCGTTAGAACTATTTGTAGTTCAATACTACTATAAATTTTTCCGAAAATAAACCTTTTTTGTAGAGTATACTACGTGGAATTGTTCATCATACTAAGTCATGATATTTCTTTTGAGGAGGCGTATTTATGACTTTAGAATTCTCATTCTCCAAAGTTCTTAAGTCCTTAAGGAGTGCCAAAAGGATGTCCCAAGAGGAACTTTCCTTTAGGAGTGACCTTGACCGGACATACATTTCAATGCTGGAAAGGGGTATTTATCAACCGACGCTGACGACGATATTTGCTTTGTCGAAGTCTCTTGACATTACGCCTTCAGAGTTGATCAAACTTGTTGAGAATGAATATGATGAAGTTAATGATAAAGAATAACAATCCACAGAGAGAGAATTGGGTAGTCCGCCCTTAATGAAACTCAACTACGAGATAAAGATCGCATTGATAAGAAATATCCATTATCAAAACGATCTTTATTCAAATTGCCTATTAACGGATTATAATAATTCTCTCAACAACTGAACCCCATCCTTTAGTCCAGCGAAGTATAACCGTTGCTTAATGAGTGTACTTCGATAGTTAACGATCTCTTCCAACTCAAGATATAGTTCATACTGGGCTTGCGATAACTCGCTTTTCAGCAAATTCTCAAGTTCCCGATGTCTGCTTTGCAATTGATCAATCTCTGGCTGCATCCCTGCTTGTTTTGCTAAGTCATTAAACCTTTGATTAAAAGCTGGCTTCAACCATTCTGGTCCGAATTTTTGCATGAATACGTCTCCTCCATAGAAATATTTAGTAGATGTTAGATAGTACATCTGGTTGGGGAGGTTGACAAGGCTCCATCTAAGGATTCTCTAGTGTCAAGACATTAAGTAGTTAAGCCGCCTTCACTTTTTGAAAGGCGGCTTTTATGTATACCCAAGTGACTATTCCGTGCTAGATATTGACATTTTGGTCTATAAGGTGTAGACCTATAATATGAGGTCGATAACTTATAGACCAGGGGGGATTATTATGAATGAGTCCAGACTCACGGAAAGCGAGGAACAGTTTGCCGAGATTATTTGGCAGAACGAGCCGATCGGCTCCGGTGAACTCGTCAAGCTCTGTGAAAAAAAGATGGCATGGAAGAAGTCCACAACCTATACGGTGCTAAAAAAAATGTGTGAGAAGGGCATTTTTCAAAATGAAGATGCGGTAGTTTCCTCTCGAATGACAAAGGATGAGTATTACGCCAAGCAAAGTGTACGTTTCGTTGAGGATACGTTTGGAGGCTCCTTGCCTAAATTTCTAACTGCTTTTATTGGTAATAAGAGATTAAGCAAACGCCAGGCTGAAGAACTGAAAAAGTTGATCGATGAGCACGAGGAGGGAGAGTCATGAGCGGATTGTTCCTTTCCGTGCTGAACATGAGCTTTACGGCAAGCTATGTTATCATTTTTGTGATACTCGTCAGGCTATTGCTCAAAAGGGCTCCGAAAGTCATCTCCTATGCCTTATGGAGCGTGGCCGCTATTCGTCTTGTGCTGCCCTTCTCCTTTGAGAGTGTGTTTAGCTTCTTGCCATGGAGTACGAGCAATGTACCGATCCCAGTTGATATCGCCGGTCAGCAAAGTCCTCAGCTCCAAAATGGAATCGAAGCGGTGGATGCCTTTGTTCGCAGCTCCCTTTCCGCACCGGCCTCGGGGGCAAGTGTGAATCCATGGCAGCTATATCTGGATATAGGTGCTTACATCTGGATTGCTGGTGTTATTGCATGGCTTGGATATAGCTTTCTATCTATTCTAAGCTTAAAAAGACAGCTTAAAGACGCCCAGCTCATGGAGCGGAATATCTATAAGTCCAGGAATTTGAAAACACCCTTTGTATTAGGCTTGATTCGTCCGCGGATCTACTTGCCGACAGGCCTAAACGATGAGGACAGAGCCTATATTTTGCTGCACGAACAGACCCATATTCGTCGAAAAGACCCGATCATTAAGCTAGCAGCCTTTTTAATATTGACCATCCATTGGTTCAATCCGCTGGTGTGGATTGCGTTTATGCTGATGAGTACGGACATGGAGCTGTCTTGTGACGAAAGAGTGCTGAAGGAAATGGGCAAGGATGTAAAAAAACCTTATGCAAACTCGTTACTATCGCTTGCAGCCGGCCGGCATATCCTGAATGGAAGTCCGATTGCTTTTGGTGAGGGGAATGTTAAAGGGAGAATAAAAAACGTACTGAACTATAAAAAGCCGCGGTTATGGGTGATTGCAGTCTCCGCTATTGTTGCAGCAGCCGTCGGCATCGGACTGTTGGCAAACCCTGATAGCTCTGTGCCAAAATTAATAACAGGCTATATGGTCATCGAAGATAACCTTGTCCATCTTGATGAGGTTGAAATCATTACAACGGAAGATGCAGCGCGAATCGAAGCGCTTGGATTGGATCCAAACGCCGATCTGCCGAGCGGATACTATGTTTATAATGCAGGCACAGAGAAACGAACCTTTGAACTTACTAATCATACAGCCTACACTTTTGTCGACTTTAATCTTCAGTTCGTTACCGATGAAGACGGTGACAGATTATACACTACGTCAAATAAAGAGGAGTTCATTCGGCATTTAAGCGATGCTTACTCTGACTCACCGCCGGCTCAACGGGTGCCCTTTTTTGTGGAAGTCAAGGGTGGCAAGGTAATCAGCATTACAGAAAAATTCGAATTTACGATGTAGCGGGATTGTAAGATTTAATAGAGGACGAGCGAAAATCAGGCATGCACGCCTGATTTTTCTTCGTTTTTTTATATCGAAAATGATGTAAAATAAGTTCTATTACTACTGGGGAGTTGTTGAACTGGGTTATGCAGAAAAAAGAAATCGCGTATATTCGCAAGCAGTTTAAGCTGGATCACGAGAGACTTCATATCTACGACATTCTGAATGCCTATATTATGAAAGAAACCAATGAAATCTATCATTTTGAGCGGCATCCCTTCGAGCTGCTGGACCGGGAGAAGCAGGAGCTTTATATGAGCAATTTTAAGAAGCTGTTGTCCGGGGAGATCGATCAGAAGCTGTTCGAGCTGAAGCTCCATGAGGAAGCGGAGATGCCGACGAAAACGATGCTTCACCAAGGTCTGGTGACTGGGGATGCGGACGAATGGACTGAGCTGATGCTGGGTCTCGTGGACAAAATGATGGCGGACACCAAGTTTGAGCGGGATACCGTGGTGACATTTATTCGTGGTCAATATTATCAGCCGACAAAGGCCAGAAGCGAAGAATCGGAAGTGAGTGAAAGCGATGAGATGTTCGCCAATCCCTTCATTCTGTGCAGCATCAATTCCACGGAGCAGCAGAAGAAGACGCTGATGTTCGATTACGTTGAACGGGAATACAAGTATAATGTGATCGTCGATCCGATTATTAAGCTCAGTGCTCCACAGCAGGGCTTCTTCTATCCTAGTGTGACGGAAGGGTATTCGGACGTGAATCGGATTCTGTACTGTTCAGGCAAAGTCCATTTCCCGGACCAGCACTTCATTGAGGAAGTGTTGAACGCGGAGAAGACGGTGACGGCTTTGGAGGAACGGGCTATTTTCGAGGAGATCGTGAAGGAAGTGGCAGGGGAGCAGCTGGACGCAGCCGTCATTGCCCAAGTATACGAGGAGATTCATCAGGTGGTTGAGACCCAGGAGGAGGATGAACCTGCAAGGTTGGACTACAGAGATGTGGAGCGCGTGTTGACTTCAAGCGGAGTAGATAACGTGACAGTTGAGAAGGTGGAGCGCGCCTTTGAGACGATTGTCGATAACAAGAACTATGAGATTAAGGCAAGCAGTGTTGTCCCGAAGTTCACTTCCAAATCCATCAAGATTGATACGAAGGTAGCGACCATTTCCGTAAGCCCGCAAGATTTAAAGTATGTGAGACAGGTTAATTACCAAGGGAGACGATGCATCCTGATTGAGGTAGACGAAGATGCGGTGATCGAAGGCTTTACCCTGAATACCGAAACATTGTAGAGAGTCCTTTCCATCACCCCCGAACTCTCCATCATGAATATCATATATTTATAAAGCGATCTATAACCTGCTTCGGCTTGATTGATGAAACAGATCTTGAGCTTTTGATGGAAATTATGAATCTCTCTTTTATACGAAATTTCGTACAAAAATCATTCATCTGACGATATACTGGGGGCTTTATACGATTATTCGTATAAAATAGGCTTATCTGAAGGATTAACGAGGGCGATTGTATGTTTTTTCGTACAAATCATCGCATTCTCCAAGTTTTGGAAGCTGTTTGTACGATTAATCCTACAAAGCCCAATATTATACGAAGGCGGCAGGGAGGATTAGCAGCAAAGTAATGGATCTTCTTATGAGTAATTTTAATTTTCTGGCGCTATTAGACTTGAATCAGGTTCAATTGATAGTAGTGATTATTGCCGCGTTCTTAGTAGGCTTCTCCAAGACAGGGATTGGCGGCGTAACCATGCTCGTGATCCCGGTTCTTGCGAGCTTCTTCGGCGGAAAGGACTCAACGGGAATTTTGCTCCCGATGCTGTTGGTCGGAGACGTAATCGCTGTCTGGTCCTACCGCAAGAGCGTGAATTGGAAGAACGTATTTGCGCCTCTGCCTTGGGCTTTAATTGGTATGTTAGCCGGCGCCGTTGTCGGGAATATGATCAGTGATCAGGTATTTATCATCTTGATCGGAACTATTGTTTTATTCTGTCTGGGCATTTTAGTGTACGCGGAAAAGAAGGGGAAGAACTTTAAAGTGCCCACCGGCACATGGTTCTATATCACAGCGGGAATTTTAAGCGGATTCGCCACCATGATCGGAAATGCTGCCGGCCCGATTTTCAGCGTCTACTTGCTGGCCCTCGGGTTACAGAAAAATCATTTCATGGGGACGAATGCGTGGTTCTTCTTCATTATCAATTTTATCAAGCTTCCCGTTCAGATTTTTGCATGGCATAATATCGGGCTGCATTCCTTCACGTTAACGGCGGTGATGTTGCCGGTCATCGCGGCAGGAGCGGTTTTGGGACTCTTTGTCATCAAAAAAATTAATGAGAAATTTTTCAGGCTTCTGATCATTTCCATGACGGCTCTATCAGCACTAAGACTATTTATATGAACATCGGTTTCTGTCGCGAATCTCGTAATGGAATGATGGGGGAGGGTGACTATTGGCAAAGAACGACAATATGCTGGCGATTTTGTGGATGCTTCATTCTGGAGCAAAAATAACGGCAAAGCAAATAGCTGAAAAACTAGAGATTAATATTCGCACTGTGTATCGCTATATGGATTCGCTCTGCGCCAGCGGAGTTCCGATTGTATCCGATGCGGGACAGAACGGGGGATACAGCTTGCTGAACAAGTTTATCCATGCCCCCTTATTGTTCGACTTGGAGGAACAGAAGGCACTGCTTCATGCTGCCGTATTTGCCAACGAAGCGGGGTATCCATTCAGCGAGTCGCTTAACCAGGCAACTCAAAAATTGAAGAGGTATGCAAACCAGGAGCAGGAAAGCACCCTCAATCGCCACTTGGCTGGTTTTGAAGTGATCCATCGGGATATCGCCCCGTCGGTGAAGCTGACCTTGGAGGAACTGGAGCAGGCTATAGCCAATGAAGCTGCCGTAGAAATTGAATACCATACCAGTCATGAGGCACAGGCCAAGACAAGAATTATTGATCCGTATGGCATGTTATTTTGGAACAATAAATGGTATGTGGTTGGATTCTGCCGTCTTCGGAGCGGAATCAGGAGTTTTCGAGCGGAGCGGATTGTTCGGATCGAGCGGACGCAAATGAGGTTTGCGCGCCCGGCGGATTTCTCTGCGAAAGAATTTTTTATGCAAAATCTTCTGCCGGGTGTGGAAGGGAAGGAAGGATTAGTATCGCTGGTTATTGAAGGCAGGTCAGAAGCTCTGGACGATTTATGCATCCATTGGTTTTTAGGCCATTATCTGACGGAGCGGACGCCGCAACGAGCTGTCTTTTTAATTGATGAAGGAGCGCTTCAAGCCTATGTCCCTTACTTCCTTCTCTCTTACGGAAAGGCTATTCAGGTGGTTGAACCGCAAAGCATAAGGAGTAAGCTTGTTGCCATTGCTTCGGATTTAATAGAGCATTACCAATAATAACTACTGCTTCACTGACAGGCTCTGTCAGTGAAGCTGTTTTATGATTAAGGACAAATATCACTATAATCAAGGAGGAATTTTAATGACGGAGCACAAGCAGTATAAGGGAGTGTCAGGTAACTATACGAAGAATGGAACGCCGAACGGATTCACATCCATCACGCCGTTTATCGTCGTGGATAATCCTTCGAAAGCCATCGAATTCTATCAAGCCGTGTTCAATGCAAGAGTGAAGGATATAACCGAATTTAAGGATGAGAACGGCAGCACGTTCATTGCTCATGCGGAATTGGACTTTGGCAACGGGTTGCTGCAGTTGGGAGCCGCGAATCCGGGCTATAAATTGGCCTTGCCGCCGGATGAGGACCATGCATGCTATTCTCTAGGCATTTACGTTGCCGATGTGGATCAGGTATTTGAACATGCAGTGGCACAGGGCGCAAAGGTCAGGGAGCCGATTGCGAACTTTGTGTCAGGCGACCGATACGGGAGCATTTTAGACCCTTGCGGCGTAAGATGGTCCGTTATGACCCGGGTGGAGGATTTATCGGAGGAAGAGAGCGTCCGCAGAGTCAGAGAGTGGGCGGAGTCGGGTGATAGACAGGGATAAAGGATATGCTGGAGCATATCTTGCTTTCAAAATTGAATAATCAGCTAAAATATGGTATTCCTAGATAAATAGATGATTTCGGGGGACCAGATGATGAAGGTCAGTATCTTTGATGTAGCCCAAAAATCGGGCCTATCGGTAGTTACCGTTTCAAGAGTGCTGAATAATTCCTCTTCTGTTCGGCAAAAGAACAAGGAGAAGGTGCTGCAGGCGATGAAGGAGCTCGATTATCATCCGAATGCTGCAGCCAGGAGTTTGGCGAGAGGCAAGACGGGGATTATTGGACTGACCCTCACGACGCTGGATGATTCCTTCTTTGATGCTGTCGTGAACGAGATGAATGAAAGGCTGATGGAGTGCGGCTATTATTTGGCCCTTTCGGTTTCTAGAAGCTATGCGGATCGAGTCCACCGTCCATTGTTTGCAGAGGATCGGGTGGATGGGGTTATCCTGTTGTCTCTATCTCCGGCGGATGAGGAAGCGTATATTCATGATTTGATGAAAAAAAATATTCCGTTCGTCATGATCGACAATTCGAATCATAATCACGCTGTGAATTCCATCATCGTCGATAACTTCAAGGGAGGATACGAGGCAACCAAGCATCTGATCGGGCTTGGACATACGGAGATCGCTCATATTGCCGGTCCTGAGCATTTTTTAAGCAGCCGTGAGCGGGAACGAGGCTATCTGGCGGCGCTTGCCGATTCGGGATTGGTGCCGCAACGGGTGGAGCGGGGAGCCTTTGAGATTCCCTCGGGATATCAGATCGCGATGAAGTGGATCAAGGAGGGCAGACTGCCTTCGGCCATCTTCGCGGCGGATGATTATATCGCTATCGGAGTGATGAATGCTTGCTTGAACGAAGGGATTTCCATCCCTGGCTGTGTATCCATCATCGGGTTTGACGATCAGGTGCTGGCGTCGGAGTTCCGCCCGATGCTGACAACCATTCGGCAGCCGGCAGATAAAATCGGGAAGCTGGGAGTTGATTTGTTGCTTGCGGCAATTAAAGAGCGGGGCAAGGAGCAAGTGACGATACAGATCGATCCGGAGCTGGTTATTCGGGAGACAACCGCACCCAGATAATCCTGGACGGTAACAGGGTTTGCTGTTTTACAGCAGGCTCTTTTTTCGTACATCCGCCTTAATAAAGAGAAATGATACGTCAGACCTAATTATGTTAAAGCGCTTTAATTTTCGTTGACAGAACCTCTAGTGAGCTACTACAATTATAGTGATTAAAGGAAATTATTGGTTGATGACATCTAGATTTTTTTTTCATATATCAGGCAGTAATTCTACTTAGGAAGGAGGAGGGGAAGCTGTTTTTTAGCTTAAAAGTTAAAGCGCTTAAACATTTAGGAGAAGGAACAATAATCCAATATGAGAGGCAGTGATGATCATTATGGGATTTCGCCATGGGAAGAGACGGCATTTTGGAGTAACAGTGGTCGTGCTTGCGGCGTTGTTGGCTGGATTGTTTCCGGGATCAGCAGGCATCGGTTCCGCGGCGACAACCACAAGCACAGAGTTACGCCCCTTTCCGCAGCATGTGACGTATACGGCAGGTACGATTAAGCCGAATCATGTCACGCAGACGCAAATGGACGCTGAGGTCAAGCTACTCTATAACGAATATAAGATGAAGTATATCAAACAAAATCCGTATAACAGCAACCAATACTATGTGTGGTACAACGATGGGGGCTGGAACGGAGATGCGATCACCGTGTCCGAAGCCCATGGCTATGGCATGATGATTACCGCCTTGATGGGCGGACATGATTCACAAGCGAAGACTTTGTTTGACGGGATGTATCGTTATTTCCGGGCTCATCCGAGCTCACAGAACCCAGACCTGATGGCTTGGCAGCAGGCCAACCGCAACGGCAGTATCGTAGATATTAATGGAACGAACTCAGCCATTGACGGTGATATGGATATCGCCTACTCGCTGCTGCTAGCCGACAAGCAATGGGGAAGCGATGGAACTATTAACTACCGTGCGGAAGCCATTAAAGTGATCAATGCAATTATGAACAGCGAGGTTCACCCGGTTCATTATCATTTGCAGTTGGGCGACTGGGTGCAAATCTCGGGGACCAATCCGGATTACCGCAACGCGACACGTCCTTCGGACTTCATGCTGCAGCATATGAAGGAATTCTATCAGGCAACGGGCGATGCACGCTGGTTGCTCGTGATAGATACGACTTACAATATCATTGAAGACGTATATGCCAGCTACAGCCCTTCGACCGGACTGCTTCCGGATTTCGTATATCGCGACTCGAACGGGAAATACAAGCCTGTCTCACAATTTACCTGGAACACCCCGAACGGGTATTTTCTGGAGTCAGAATTTGATGGAGATTATAATTATAATTCCTGCCGAACACCGTGGCGAATCGGGACGGATTACTTGGTAACCGGCAACAACAGAGCGAAGCAGCAGTTAACGGTACTGAATCAATTCATCACTGCCAAGCATGATGAACCGTGGGAGGTCTGGTCAGGATATTCGCTGGATGGACAGACAAAGCTTAGTCCGTGGGACGGCGGCATGGACTTTACCGCTCCATTGATGGTTAGTGCAATGATCTCCAGCAACAATCAGCAATGGGTTAACGACCTATGGGATTATCATACGAATGCCTCCAACCCAACGGCCTTGGAATGGAATTATTATTACGGCAACTCGATCCGTCTGCTCAGCATGATCGTCGCTTCCGGCAACTGGTGGACGCCGACGGGGGCTCTGTAGAGGAAAGAAAAATAATCAATGCCGAACCCTGACAAGAGGTTCGCTTCGCCCAAGCAGAATTGCTTGGGCGAAGCTTTTAATTAGAGTATACGGAAAAGGTTAAAGCCCGTCGGCGCCTGTTCTTATAACGTTCAGTAGAATATATGTTGATTTCAGGTTCATATTTTGTCAGAATGAGGATTAGCATGTATTTGGACCATCTATTTGAGAATCGATAAGAGAGTTTCTAGGAGTGGTGTCATGTCTGTTACGATTGAAGATATTGCAAAAGAAGCCCGGGTCTCGGTTGCAACTGTATCAAGAGTGATTAACAATTCAAAGGCGGTAAGCCCGGAGCTGAAGAAGAGAGTAAATGATGTAATTGAAAAAAGAAACTTCAAGCCCAATTCCCTGGCCAGAGGTTTGATCATGAAGAGAACTAACATTATTGGAATCATTGTTCCGGATATCTCTAACCCGGTATTTGGGGCTTTAACTCGAGGGATAAACAGCTTTTGCCAGCAGAAGGGTTACACGCTAATGGTGTGTGAATCGGGGGGGCACCAAGAGAAGGAAGTCGAGTTGCTGGGGGTATTGGCGGATAAAAAAGTAGATGGAGTTTTATTTGCCGGTGTTGATGTTAATTCTGCCTTGGTAGAAGAAATGAAAAGTATGAGGTATCCTATCGTTCTTGTTACGCAGGAGGCTTCGAATGGGGAAGAGGTTATTCATACCGTCATTCATGATAATGTGAAAGCGCTGTATGATGCTGTTTCTTTCTTGATTGAGAACGGACATCAAAGAATCGCTCTGATCGGGGGACCGGAGAATGACTATTCTTCCGGACAAAAGCGGTTAAAGGGGTATAAGCAGGCCCTGGAGGAGCAAAAGATTGAAGTCCTGGATTCATACATTGAACATGGGGATTTTTCTTTCGAATCCGGCTATGAATGCATGCGAAAAATTTACGAAGAGAATAGTGTATTGCCTACGGCCGTTATGGTGTGTAATGATGCTATGGCGATCGGTGCCATTCGGTTTCTGAAAACTTCGAAGGTTTCGGTTCCCGCGGATATTTCCATTATGGGATTTGATGATCTGGAGTTCGGGAGGTATTTCAGTCCTGAATTGACAACCGTCCGTATTTCTTATTTTGATGAAGGGCTTAGAGCAATCAAGACGCTGTTCAAGCTGATACAAGAGCAAAGCGTGCCAATGACTCAATTTATCCCCCACAAAATCATCAGAAGAATTAGTGTAAAAAAAATTTAAAAGGTATATTGCATTTATTTTATTACGGCGTTATACTCACTTTAGGAAAAGGTTTTCCTAAAGTGAGATTCTCAAAAAAGAAGTATATAAAGGAGGTAGAGCAAGAAATTAGGATTGAAATTATTTTTTTGGGAGTTTGGGAAAAGGTTTTCCTGTATAATTTATTGATAAACATCTAAGACTTTAACTCTAATGGCAATTTAGAAAGCGTTCTCTATTTGTTTTTTGCACGTTGAGATTTAGCCAATAACTTAGATGGGGGTTTCTTTGTATGAAACTGTTTAAAGCTAAAAAAATTTGGATGCCATTGATTGCAGCTTCCCTGGTGTTATCGCTAACTGCTTGCGGAGGGAATTCGGCCAAACCGGGCGCAGAAGCACCGGACACAGATGAACCGGTGACCATTACTTTTTCCTTCGATCAGGGAATCGGGCAACCGGCTCAGACACTTATTGATGAATACAATGCAAGCCAAGAAAAATATATTGTTGAATCGAAAATTCTGCCGCAGGATGCGAATGTAGTTCACGATGACTTTGTGAATAAATTGGCCTCGGGCGATACAAGCGTAGATGTTATGGCTCTGGATGTTGTATATGTAGCAGAGTTTGCCTCAGCCGGCTGGTTGACGGATCTGACCCAGTATTTTGATCAAGCTACGCAGGACCTGTACTTACCTGGAACGATTGAAACTGCAACCTATAATGAGAAGCTTGTTGCATTTCCTTGGTTTACAAATGCAAGCGCTCTCTTCTACCGGAAAGACGTCCTTGAGCAATTGGGCGTAGAGCCTCCAACGACTTATCAAGGCTGGATGGATCTTCAGAGCCAAGTGCAAGGTGTAAACGATGTTCAATACACAAGCGTGTTCCAGGCTGCACTTTCTGAAGCGCTGGTATGTAACTGGGTTGAATATGTCGCGAACAACGGCGGAGAGATTTTGGATGCAGACGGAAATCCGGTGGTAAACTCTGAAAATAACATCGAGGCGACTCAGATTATGCTGGACCTGGTTAAGAACTATGCTCCTGAAGGGGTAACAACTTACAACGAGCCGGAAAGCGAGCAAGTATTTTTGGACGGAAAAGCCTTGTTTATTCGTGATTGGTCCGGATTCTGGAGTCAAGCGAACAAGGAAGGCTCCAAAGTCAAGGACAAAGTGGGTGTCACCTCACTGCCTGTCGGTCCTAAAGGAACAGAATCTCATTCCACGCTTGGCGGTCTGAATTTGGTAATCAACAATGCGATTGATGATGCCCATAAAGAGGCGGCTGTCGATTTCATCAAGTATCTGTCCAGCGAAAGCGTTCAGAAGAAAATGAATTTGATTGCAGCTCAGCCACCGGTTCTGAAATCGGTCTATCAAGATGCTGAGGTACTTGAAGCGAACCCATTCTATGCGGATTTCTATGACATTATCATGAACGGGAAGGCCAGACCGATGTCTCCTCAATATGCAAGAGTGTCGGATTCGATTCAACGAAATATCCACGCTGCATTGGCTGAAAACATCGATATCAAGACAGCTCTGGATACCATTCAAAGCGATATTGAAGCATTGAACAAGTAAAGAAATTGGAGAGGACATGGACTGCAATATAATTGAGTGGAGATCAATTCATATTGCAGTCCATGTTATCAGAATGGAGTGGTCAAGGGATGAAGAGCTTGCAGAGAAGGGAAACCAGAGATGCCTGGCTGATGATGCTCCCTGCATTAGTCGTTTTATTGGTCATTGCGGTATATCCGATCCTAAGGACATTTTGGTTGAGTCTTCATGAAATGGTGTTAACTGACCCTGGCTCGGGATACCCGTTTGTAGGGTTGAAAAATTATACGGATATCTTTCGGGATGCACGGGCAGGAGCTTCGATTGTATTTACCTTCAAATTCACGATAGCGACCGTGGTATTGGAACTGATCGTTGGTTTTGCAGCGGCGTTGATTATGAATAAAACCTTTAAAGGCAGAGGTTTAGTGAGAGCGGCGATTCTGATCCCATGGGCCATTCCTACTACGGTTTCGGCCCTGATGTGGAAATTTATATATAACGACCAATACGGTTTGTTTAATGATGTGCTTTACCGTCTTGGATTGATCGACGGATATAAAGCTTGGTTAGCAACAGAAGGCGGTACATTCATGGCACTGGTGATTGCAGATGTCTGGAAGACGGCTCCGTTTATGGCGCTATTAATCTTGGCAGGTCTGCAGATGATCCCAGGTGATTTGTATGAATCCGCAAAAATTGATGGAGCGAATTCATTCCAGGCATTTGTAAAAATTACATTGCCGATGGTGAGAAGCACCGTGCTGGTTGCCCTGTTGTTCAGAACCATTGATGCGTTCCGGGTATTCGATTTGGTATCTGTCATGACGGGCGGTGCGAACGGATCAGAAAGTGTATCTTTGTACGCCTATGCGCATTTAATGAAATTCCTGAATTTCGGTTATGGCTCGGCGGTATCGGTTCTTATCTTCTTATTCGTCTTCGGCATCAGCCTAATTTACATGAAATCAATCGGAAAAGACCTAGCTTCATAGGTTCGGAGAGGAGGGACATCCATGGATATGAAAGTCACAAGAACCCTAAAGGCGAGTTTACTATACGTGCTTGTATTACTGTTTTTGGCTTTTATTTTATTGCCTTATATATGGCAATTTCTAACCTCGATCAAGCCTCTCGCAGAAATATCAGCGATACCTGCGAAATGGATACCTAGCAAGATTAACGTTGACTATTACTTCAATGTATTTCAGAAGCATCCGTTCGCAAGATATTTATTGAATAGTGCGATTGTTGCTTCGGTTACGACGGTCGTGAGCATTCTGATCGGGGCTTCTGCATCCTATGCGCTGGCCAGACTGCACTTTAAAGGGAAGAAAGTCGTCCTGCTGTCCATTTTGGCGATTTCCATGTTTCCGACGATTTCTACGGTAAGCCCCTTGTTTTTAATCTTGAAAAACATGAATTTGTTGAATACGTATGCGGGCTTGGTCATTCCTTATACCACATTCGCATTGCCCTTCTCCATCTGGCTGCTGACGAACTTCTTTGGTCAATTACCGAAGGGCTTCGAGGAAGCGGCAACGATCGACGGATGCTCCAGACTGCAGACCTTCTTCAAGATTATGCTGCCGCTCATTAAACCGGCTACCTTCTCTGTCGGTCTGTTGGTCTTCATCAATTCCTGGAATGAATATATTTATAGTTTGACTTTTATGACGGATGACAGCATGAGAACCGTGCCGGTCGGAATCGCATTGTTCCCAAGTAATTATGAGCTTCCATGGGGCGACATGGCCGCTGCGTCAATTGTTGTAACAGTCCCGCTTATCATCTTGGTTCTGATGTTCCAGCAGAAGATCATTGCCGGATTAACTACCGGCGGGATTAAAGGGTAAATCATACAGAGGAGAATGAGGATGAGCAAAATCAGATTTGGACTCATAGGATCAGGCTGGAGAGCCGAGTTTTACATCCGCATCGCGAAAGCCCTGCCGGAGAAGTTTGAGTTAGCCGGAGTGGTTATTCGGGATCGGGAAAAGGGAGAAGCGTTTGCTGCAAAATTCGGAGTAAACGTTGTTCAGTCGCTTGAAGAATTGCTGAATAATCAGCTTGATTATGTGGTGTTGTCCATCAAAAGAGGAATCGTCTCGGATTATTTAATCGAGCTGTTTAAGAGGGGAATCCCGGTATTGTGCGAGACTCCTCCGGGGGAAACGATTGAAGCTCTGGAAGAGCTTTGGGAACAAGCGGTTCAATACCATGCCAAGGTGCAAATTGCGGAGCAATATTTTGTTCAACCCCTGTATTCTGCTTGGCTGAAGGTGATTCAGGACGGCAAGCTGGGCGAGGTCAGCAATATCAATATTTCGTCACTGCATGGATATCACGGTGTAAGCATCATCAGAAAGGCTTTGAATGCAGGTTACGGAAATTGCACCTTGATCGGAAAGAGATACTCGTTTGAGGTGACCGAAACTTACGGCCGGGAAGGCATGGCCTTTGACGGGGAGGTTTTTTCCTGTACAAGAGATCGTTTAACTTTGGAATTTGAAAATGGGAAGGTTGCCTTCTTTGATTTCTCCGATCCGGCTCAATATCACTCCTTTATCCGCACACGCCAGTTGACTGTGCAAGGGGGCAGAGGTGAAATCGATGATTTGAGCATCAGATATCTGACTTCAGCCAATGTGCCGGTGACGCAAGAACTCAACCGGATTGACTTGGGAAGATACAGTAATCAGGAATGGGCTCACTACGGAATCATGCTGGGTGAAGAGTTCGTTTACAGAAATCCTTATACGAACGCTCGATTGAACGATGACGAAATAGCAGTCGCTACTTGTATGGACCTGATGGGTGAATATTTGACTACGGACAAGGAGTTTTATTCTTTAAAAGAAGCCCTGCAAGACACTTACATTGCCTTGAAGATGGAAGAGGCGCTGAAGCATCCGAATCAAGAAGTATCGACTTCAACAAGAATATGGGCTCAATAATCGGATGCAGGAGGTTTGACATGCTTAAATTCGATCAGAATATTGAGCTTAAAAAAAGCGGCAACGATTTGCTCATGGCAGGAGAAATTCTTATCGACATGATCTCAGAGGATTACAACGACGACTTTACTTGCCGCACATACCGACAATTTTTTGGAGGTTCTCCATCCAATATCGCGATGAATGCGCACAAACTAGGAGTTCACGCAGTAGTTGCTTCCGTAGTAGGTGAAGACGGCTTGGGAAATTTCCTGATCCATGAATTGAAATCGGCTGGAATAGATACCGGGTACATTCAGAGGTCGGCGGAAGGCCCCACAAGTATGGTTGTCGTTACCAAAAGTCAATCCACTCCAACTCCCGTTTTTTATCGCGGGGCGGATTATCGCTTGTCTTACACCGAGAAGCTTGAGGAGAAGCTGATGAATTCCAAAATCGTCCACTTTTCCTGCTGGCCGCTTTCTAGAAATCCGGCGAGAGAGACAATAGAAAAGATCATTTCCAAGGCCAAAATGAATGGTTTGCTAGTCTGCTTCGATCCTAATTATCATCCGATGCTCTGGGAAGCCGGAGAGGATGGAATCGAGTACGTGAAGTCTGTGATCGGAAAGGTGGACATCGTGAAGCCGTCCGAGGATGATGCGGAAAGACTGTTCGGAGCGCATACGCATGAGCAATATATAGAAATGTTTTTGGAGCTTGGAGCAAAGCTCGTCATTCTAACCTTGGGCAAGGACGGCGCACTTGTGTCCAACGGTGTAGAGACTTTCCGCTTTAGCTCTCTGGCCACAGAGGTAGCGGATACGACGGGGGCGGGAGATGCCTTTTGGTCGGGATTTTACGCAGCAACAGTAAAAGGCTATACAATCAGAGAAGCCTTGTCGTGCGGGTTCGCGGTGAGTGCCTATAAGCTGAAATATACCGGAGCTATTGTAGATTTGCCGAAATTGGAAGCCATAAAAGAGATATATGGCTTATAGGAGGAGTGTATGTGGCAGTTAAAAATCAAGTCCAGCTGATCACGTATCCGGATTCGTTGGGAGGTGACCTAAAGACGCTTCATAGCATTCTTTCCACGCAGCTTGTTGATGTCTTCAAGGGCGGAGTTCATATCCTTCCGCCGTTCCCATCTTCGGGAGACCGCGGTTTCGCTCCGCTGACGTATCTGGAGATCGACCCTTCCTTTGGAACTTGGGAGGATATGAAGGCGATCGGCGAGGATTTTGATGTATTGGTCGATATCATGGTGAATCATATTTCGCAGAAGTCACAATATTTTCAGGATTTTCTGAACAAAGGACGCGAATCCGAGCATGCGGATTTGTTTATCACGCTGGATAAGATTTGGGAAGACGGAAAGCCGGTGCAAGAGCATATTGAAAAAATGTTCCTGCGCAGACCAAAGCCATATTCGACGTTTACGATCCAAGAGACCGGAGCAGAAGAAGCGGTGTGGACCACCTTCGGAAAGACCGATCCCTCCGAGCAGATCGATTTGGATGTGAACTCTCCCAAGGTCAAACAACTGTTTACCGATTTTTTCATGCATTTCAAACAGCATGGCGTGAAGATCGTGCGTCTTGATGCTGTCGGTTATGTCATTAAAAAGATGGGGACGAGCTGTTTTTTCGTAGAGCCGGAAATCTATGCATTTCTCGACTGGATCAAAGAGCTTGCAGATTCCATGGACATCGAGTTACTGCCTGAGGTCCATTCACAATACGAGATTCAATATAAACTGGCGGAGCACGGTTTTTGGATTTATGACTTTATTTTACCTTATCGCATATTGGAGACGCTTCTTACAAAATCCGGCGAGTCTTTGAAGCACTATCTGAAGAACCGTCCGCATAAACAATTCACGATGCTGGACTGCCACGATGGCATTCCGCTCAAGCCGGATCTGGACGATTTGATCGATACCACAGAAGCAAGACAAATCGTGGACACTTGCCTGGAAAGAGGAGCAAATCTCAGCCTGATATTATCGGATGAGCATAAAGCTGAGGATGGATTCGACGTTCATCAAATCAGATGCTCTTATTACTCGGTGCTCAATTCCGATGATGATGCCTATTTAGCGGCCCGGGCCTTGCAGTTCTTTACGCCGGGTGTACCGCAGGTTTACTATGTCGGACTGTTGGCAGGAGAGAACGATCTTGAGGGGGTTGCGAAGACCGGTGAGGGGCGCGAAATTAACCGTCATAACTTTACCCTTGAGGAAATCGAACGATCTATGGATCAGGCAGTGGTTCAAAGACTGCTGAAGCTGATCAAGTTCCGCAATGAGTATGAGGCGTTTAACGGAGAGTTTCGAGTGCTGAACACTGCTGCAGATGAAGTTCGACTCTCTTGGGAGAAGGGCGCTTCGCAGTGTACCTTATTCGTAGACCTCAAGAATAATCGGTCAGTCATCAACTTTATGGACGAGAACGGCGCGATTCAACAATACATTATATAACAGAGGATGTGCTTGAGAGATGACAGTATTGCCAATTCATAATCACGGTTTGGAAGCAAGCCGGCTTATTTTGGGATGTATGGGGCTAGGTGGAGGATGGACCCGGGATCCGATTGAATCTGCTCATGTGAAGCAGGCTCAGGAAGCGGTGGAGACCGCCTTGGATCGTGGAATCCATATGTTTGACCATGCTGATATTTACGCGTTCGGAAAAGCAGAGACCGTCTTTGGTCAAGTGCTGCAGCAGAATCCGGCCCTGAGAGAAAGAATGATCATTCAATCGAAATTGGGGATTCGCTTTCCGGATGAAGCAAAGGGTATTCCGGCGCGTTATGATTTTTCGAAGGAGTATATCTTGGAGAGCGTGGACGGCATTCTGTCCAGACTCGGCATTGACTACCTGGATGTTCTGCTCTTGCATCGCCCGGATGCGCTCATGGATGCACGTGAAGTGGCAGAAGCCTTTCATCAACTGAAAGCATCAGGTAAAGCCCGTTATTTCGGGGTATCTAATATGAGCGCAGGTCAGATTCGATTATTGCAAAGCCAATTGAGCGAGAAGTTGGTCGTGAACCAATTGGAGCTGAGTCTGAATAAAATCGGTTGGCTGGAAACGGGGATTCATGTGAACCAGGATGCCGCTAGAAACAACATTTTCCCAGAAGGGACACTGGAATACTGCCAGATGGAGAACATTCAGCTGCAGGCATGGGGTTCGTTGGCAAAGGGCTTGTACTCCGGGGCTAGTCTGCAGGACGCAAGTGATAATGTGAAAGGCACCGCTTCGCTCGTAGAACGGCTTGCCGAAGAGAAGCAGACCTCACGGGAGGCGATTGTGCTTGCATGGCTGATGAAGCATCCGGCTGCGATCCAGCCGGTCATCGGAACGACCGACCCTTCCCGGATTCAAGCTTGTGCGGAAGCGGAAAACATAGAATTGAGCCGTGATGAATGGTATTCCTTGTACGTTAGCTCCCGCGGCGTAAGCTTGCCTTGATCAAGTTCCTAATATAGAGCCGTAAAATTAAGCGTACTCTTCAGCCTTTGGCTGGAGGGTGCGCTTTTTTAACTCTTTTCTATTAAAAATGTAAAAAATAGAAGATAGAACCTTTAATTTGCAAAGTGTAATGTATGCGCTTACCTTCTATAATTTTCTAATAAAGGAGGTGATAGTAAGATGTGGTGTGGATATGCTCCGGGATAAGAGCAATGCCGGAAAAGAAGGTAACCGTAGTTTTGCGCAGGTGAATCAATTGTAATCCAATAATACGATTTGAGGAGGTAGTGTTCATGTTCGGGTTCAATAAGAAACTTTTGACCTTATGCCTTGTAGCTTCAATGAGTTTTGGCTTGTTTGGAGCAACCTCAAATGCAGCAACGGACTACTGGCAAAACTGGACCGACGGCGGCGGAACCGTCAATGCGGTCAATGGATCAGGCGGTAATTACAGTGTCACATGGAGTAACACCGGAAACTTTGTTGTAGGCAAAGGCTGGGGCACGGGATCGCCTAATCGGACGATCAATTATAATGCCGGCGTCTGGGCGCCTTCCGGGAACGGGTACTTGACGCTCTACGGATGGACAAGAAATTCACTCATCGAATACTACGTTGTTGACAGCTGGGGCACGTATCGGCCTACCGGAACGCATAAGGGCACCGTGACCAGTGACGGCGGCACCTATGACATCTACACTACGATGCGCTACAATGCTCCTTCCATCGACGGTACCCAGACCTTTCAGCAATATTGGAGCGTCCGTCAGTCGAAGCGGGCAACGGGCAGCAATGTAGCTATCACTTTCAGCAACCATGTCAACGCTTGGAAAAGTAAAGGCATGAACCTGGGCAGCAGCTGGTCTTACCAGGTGTTGGCGACAGAAGGATATCAAAGCAGCGGGAGTTCCAACGTAACGGTGTGGTAAACGATTGATCCTTGAATACAGAGGCCGTTCGGTCTCCATTGCCGGCGGCCTTAATGCTTTAAGCCACAGCTTCTACATAACTGTTGAAATATAATAATTCTATTTTCCCAAAGGAGACCTATCCATGAGAAAGCTGATCATTTTCCTGCTAATAGAATTAATGCTTGTTGTCAGTGCTTGCTCGCAGGGAGGGGCCGAGAAGGAGGATGGCTTGGTATTCATCAAGGGAGGTGCTTTCGTGAACACAAAGTCCAACTACCATGGAGGAGATGCAGTTCTATCAGGCTTCTATATCGGAAAATATGAGGTGACCCAAAAAGAGTGGGTAGAGATTATGGGAACCAATCCCTCCCGATTTATTGGCGACAATTTGCCGGTTGAAGGAGTCAGTTGGTACGATGTGGTGGAGTACTGCAATAAAAGGAGCCTGCTGGAGGGCTTGGAGCCCCATTATAATATAGACAAGTATACAAAAGATCCTAATAACAAGAGCGAGAACGATTCCGTAAAGTGGACCGTAACGATAAATGAAGGAGCTAACGGTTACCGGTTGCCGACAGAAGCGGAATGGGAATATGCCGCAAGCGGCGGCCAGCTGAGCAAGAGCTACAAGTACAGCGGCAGCAATCAGGCGGATGAAGTGGCCTGGTATTGGAGAAACGTCGGGGAAGAATATTTAACCGGAGACTGGAACTGGC
Source organism: Paenibacillus apis (assembly GCF_018333295.1). Lineage (NCBI taxonomy): Bacteria > Bacillati > Bacillota > Bacilli > Caryophanales > Paenibacillaceae > Paenibacillus > Paenibacillus apis. The sequence continues at coordinate 132,183 of NZ_BORS01000009.1, read as the reverse complement.
CTGCGATTGAAAATAACCGGAGTCAGACCCAACCGGTCGGGGGCAAGAAGCCCAATGAATTGGGACTCTACGATATGTCGGGCAATGTAAGAGAGTGGTGCTGGGACTGGTATGTAGACGCTTCGGACAATCCTGGCGGTTTTCGGGTAGTCAGGGGCGGGGGCTGGATTGGCGACGTTGGCAGCAGCGAGCTGTCTTATCGGGGTAAATTTGAAGCAAACGGATTTGGGCCCGATCAAGGCTTCCGTGTGAGTCGTAATGAATAGAGGGAGAAGAGGGAAGAGCAATCGGGCCCTCATAAATGAGGTTGCCCCAGTCCGCTTAGGACATTGGGACAGCCTCATTTTTGCGTGTTGCCCAGTTCGAGCTTTACGCTAAATAGACAGATTCAGTCTAGAACATATTGAAAGGCCATCGTATAGATAATCTCCGCCATTTCTCTTGCGGATTTATTATGGCCGTACTTTAGCCAATGCTGTATAAGTCCGACGCTTCCGTTCACAATGAATATAAAGTAGGATTCCTTCGTATCCATCGTTCCATCAGGCTCAGCATATGGATTAATGCCGGAATGCTGGTAAATAAGCGTGAACAACTGCTTCTGGAATTCTAGGTCGCCTTGTTCACTCATTAATACCTGAAGGTAATTGCTGTTCTGAACAAAGTAATGAAAGATTTCCTCCAGAAGCTGCAAGGCTTCCTGCTTGTCAGTCTTGTGCTTGAATCCGGAAATCATTTCCTTCGCCCAGGATAGAGTTTCGGCCTCAATCTTGCGAAGCAGATCATATTGATCTGAATAATGCGCGTAGAAGGTGGTCCGGTTAATATCTGCCCGTTCACATAATTCCTTTATCGTAATTTTATTGATCGGCTTTTCTCTCATCAGCTCAATAAGGCTGTCTTGAAGCACCATCCGGGTATACCGTTTTTTTCGGTCAAGCTTGACTTCATTCATGCCCAAGCCTCCTCCCAACACAATCCTACATCATGCTTTTAATCCGACACATTTATTGAAAATGTCGTGAAATTAACGTTTTAAACTCAACTGACGGTTGTAAAAACAACACGTTGTCTTTAAGCTATTATATTAACAGATAAAAGTCAATGGGTTGCGTGTTGAATCACCCTTTGCAAAAGGAGAGAATCAAGTGGCATATATCGAATTCAACAAGGTCATCAAGGAATACGCCTCAGAGGGCGTGGCAATTCGGGCATTGGATGATGCGAACTTCTCGATTGAAAAAGGCGAGCTTGCCGTCATATTGGGGGCTTCCGGGGCCGGTAAAACGACGGCACTGAATATCCTGGGAGGCATGGATACGGCGTCGACCGGCGATGTGATTGTGGATGGCGAAGTCATTTCGAAGTATAACCAGAAACAGCTGGTAGGCTATCGCCGTACGGATATCGGCTTTGTATTCCAGTTTTACAATCTGGTTCCGAACTTGACGGCATTGGAAAATGTTGAGCTGGCGGCCCAGATTTGCGAGAACTCCCTGAGTGCTTCGGACACGCTGGATAAGGTAGGTCTTGCCGACCGCAAGAACAACTTCCCGGCTCAATTGTCCGGAGGGGAGCAGCAACGGGTATCGATTGCCCGGGCCTTAGCTAAAAATCCCAAGCTCCTGCTATGCGATGAGCCTACCGGAGCCTTGGATTACAATACAGGCAAGCAGATCCTGCAGCTCCTTCAGGATACGTGCCGCCGGGAGAAGATTACGGTGCTCCTGATTACGCATAATTCTGCAATCGCGCCGATGGCAGATAAGGTTATCCATTTTAAGAGCGGCAAGGTGGTCAAGACTGTTCACAATGAGCAGCCTGTACCGATTGCGCAGATTGAGTGGTAAGCGATGAACAAGGCCTATCAAAAAGACATCCTGCGTTCGATCAAGAAGGGCTGGAAGCGATTCTTATCCATTACGTTCATTACGGCGCTCGGCGTGGCCATGCTGACCGGCTTATACGCCGCTTGTCTCGATATGTATTATTCGGCGGATAAATTTTATGACAAGCAGCAGTTATTCGATATTCGGGTGATGTCCACCCTTGGATTAACGGATGGAGATCTGGATGCACTGGCTCAAATTGACGGAATCGAGCAGGCAGAAGGCGGATATAGTGAGACGATTTACACCGATGTCGAGGGTATTCGCAAGAGCACGGAGGTCAAGATGCTTAGTCCGAAGGGATTAAATGCGCCTCACTTGCTAGAGGGAGCCTTACCGGGCCAAGCCGGTGAAATTGCCGTGACCAAGAAGTATTTGGAGGAAAGCGGCAAGTCGATCGGGGATACCTTGATACTGATGGAAGATACGGAGGAAGGCGAAGATAAGAAGACCGAGTCTCCGGCAGCGGCGGATCAAAAGGATGCATCGTCAGACGAAGTCGGTACGCTGGAGCAAGACTTGGAGCTCGACGTGGAGACGGATCTGGAGGAGGAGGAAGCTTCCAGTCTGGTAAGATCAAGCTTTACGATTACAGGTGTTGTCCTGGACCCGATGGATATACAGGGAAGCGGAGCGGGTAATATTTTTCGGGCCAATACTTCTACGGACTTTATCTTTTTTGTAACTGCCGATGATGTGGACCATAAGGTTTATACGGCTGCGTATCTGGTGTTGGCGGGAACAAAGAAAATGGACACTTACAGCGAAGAATACGATCAAGCTGTGCAGGCCGCTATCGGCCAGATTGAAGGCCGAATCAAGTCACAGCGTGAGCAGGCGCGATATGAATCGGTACAGGAAGAAGCGCGCTCAAAAATAGCAGATGCCGAAACCACCATGGACGAGAAGTTCACGGAGGCAGATCAGAAGTTTGCTGATGCATGGGACGAAATCTCATCTGCCAGAAAGGAATTGACCGAGGGCGAGGACAAGCTTGTCCGTGAAGAGAAGAACGCAGCACAGCAAATTGCCGATGCTCGTGCCACCATTAATAGCTCGAAGAAGAAGCTGGCCGAAGCGGAGAAGCAATTGGCTGAAGGGGAGGCTCAGCTTGCCAAGGGAGAAAGCGAGCTGAATGCCAATGCCCGGAAGCTGAAGGAAGGCAGAGAGCAGCTGGCCAAGGAGCGTGAACAAGCGGAAGCGAAGCTTGCTGCGGCTGAGCAACAGTTGAAGCAGGCGCAGGAGCAATTGGATGCAGGGCGCGCTCAGCTTGAGCCCCAGGTTGCTTCGCTGAAGGCAGCCCTTGCCGACTATTGGCCGGAGGAGCAATGGAGCGCATTGGTGAATGCGGCTGCTGCTTTGGCTGCGAACGGTGCGGATGATCAGGCGATTGCAACCGGCACCGGGGAAGAGAGCACCGCACTCGCTGCTGCCCTGCCTGCACAAGGTGATGCTGCTGTTCAGGCCGCACTCGGCATGGGCAAGATCATCGGCGGTCAGCAAGCACTTGATCAGCAGAAGAGTGCCTTTGCGGAGCAGCGGGAACTCGGTGAACAACAGCTAGCAGCAGCGGAGGCAGAACTGAAGGCCGGGGAGAAAGAGATTGAGGCAGCCCGCCAGACGATCGAGTCGAAAAAGGCCGAGCTTAAAGCCGGAGAGGCCGAGCTTGCCGAAGGAAAGGTCGAGCTCGCCGAAGGGGAGGCCAAGCTGATTGCCGAGGAGGCGGAGGCGAAGGATAAAATTTCCGATGCCCGCCAGGAAATCGCAGAAGGCAAAGAAGAGCTTGCCGAGGGCGAAGCGGAGCTGAAGGAACAAGAGCAGGAATATGCTGACAAAAAGGAAGAGGCCGAGCAGAAGCTGGCTGACGCTTACAAGGAACTGGATAACCTGGATATGACCCAGTGGTATGTTCAGGACCGCACGTCGATTGACAGCTATTCCAGTTTTAGCAGTGACCTCTCCTCTATTGAAGCGGTCGGAAGGGTATTTCCCGTTATCTTCCTGCTGGTTGCCGTTCTTATGAGTCTCACGACAATGACTCGAATGGTGGAGGAGGAACGCGGACTGATCGGTACGTATAAAGCCATGGGCTTTGGAAATGCGGCGATCTACCGCAAGTATATTCTTTTTGCGCTGTTAGCCTGCCTTTTGGGTGGTGTCCTGGGCGATCTGTTTGGATTTGTGTTTATGCCGAAGTTTGTAGCTGTTATCTTGCGGGACCTGTATACCCTGCCCTACTATGAGCTGCGGTTCGATCTGCTCTACGGCATTGGAGGCGTACTGCTGTTCATCGTCGGAATTGTTGGTGCTACCGTGCTGGCTTGCCGCAGCGAGCTGGTTAAAATGCCTGCAACGCTCATGCGTCCCAAGGCGCCGCGGGCAGGCTCACGCGTCTTTCTGGAACGAATTCCGGCCGTCTGGAATCGGTTTAAATTTTTGAACAAGGTAACGGTCCGGAATTTGTTCCGCTACAAGAAACGTCTGTTTATGACGATTGGCGGGATTATGGGCTGTACCGCCCTGATTCTTTGCGGTTTTGCCATTAAGGATTCGATCGCCGATTTGGCGCCGAAGCAGTATGAGCAGATCAACCGTTATGATTTGATGGCCGTATTCGAAGACGATGCGAATGATGCGATTGTCGAGGAGATGGCTGCGGATAGCCGGGTCAAGGATACGGTGAACCTCCGGATCGAGAGTGTCAAGGCAATCAATAAGAACGAACAGGGCGAAAAAGTGCAGTTAATGGTTCTTCCCGAGCGTAGTGCCCTTAGGGATTATATTCATATTGAAAATCTGGACGGCAAGCAGATCGATCCGGATGATGAGGGGATTCTGATTACCCGCAGCGCGGCCCGGATCCTTGGGCTGTCATCGGGAGACGCTCTTTATTTGCAGGATATGAATCTGGTGCAGCGTGAGGTTGTGGTCTTGGATGTAGTTCAGAATTATTTGGGAAATAACGTCTACATGACGCAATCGCTGTACGAAAAGCTGTTCGGTTCTTACGCTCCGAATGCCGTGATGGCTCACTTTACAGACATTCCGCGTGCGGATCAAGCCGCTTATGCGGATGAGCTGCTGGAGAATGATGCTGTTCTCTCCTCTGTAAGCAAAGCGGCTCTGATCGACGAATTCGGATTTGATCTGATTAATGCCGTGGTGCTGCTGATTACCGCGATGGCAGGCGGGTTGGCGTTTGTCGTGCTGTTCACACTCTCGAACACAAACATCTCCGAGCGGGCACGGGAGCTTGCCACCATCAAGGTGCTTGGATTTTATGATAAAGAGGTACATTCATACGTGAACAAGGAATCATTGATCCTAACGCTCATCGGTATTCTTGTCGGATTACCGGTAGGAAGAATTCTGAGCGGATTCTTGACCACGGCACTCAACATGCCGTCAATGTACTTTGCCGTACATGTCAAGCCGATTAGCTATCTGTTCTCAGCGGCGATTACCTTCTGCTTCGCGATTATAGTCAACCGCATGACTAATCGCACCCTCAACCGGATTAACATGGTGGAAGCGCTGAAGAGCGTGGAATAGAAGAAGCCGTATCCTTATAAATAGAAGAAGCCCTTCCGGAATAGCCGTTTCGGCAGACTGGGGGGCTTTTTTTTGAAGAGAGGAATTCTTGCCCTTTGTATCGAATGAGGTTATAAAATGTAAAACTAATTAGAGTGAGGTTTCTATATGATCAAATCTATACTATCTCTATTTAAGAAAAGCAGTTCAACCCCCTCCAAAGCTAAAACGGTCTCCAAAGCACCTAAAAGCAAACCACGGGTAGAATCTACCAGAATCGGGGAGCTTGGCGAACATAAGATTAATATTCAACTGGATCAGCTTCCTCGGGAATGTAAATCACTTAGCGATCTGCTCATTCCTAATAATAAGTCTCGTACCGGCTTTTCCCAAATTGATCACGTTGTTATTTCGCCTTATTGTCTATTTGTTATTGAAACGAAAAATTATAATGGAGAAATCAAAGGGAAGCGAACGGACCAACAATGGAGTGTAAGTAATCGATTCAAAATGTACAATCCTCTAAAACAAAACTATGGTCATATCAAAGCCATTGAAAGCCTTATAAAAGAAATAGAAAATGTAAGATTTGTATCCCTGATTTCTTTTACGATGAGATGCCGATTTAGTATAGACCCTGAATTGCGTCAAATTAACTCTGACGAGCTGGTTGTTTATGATGTGGAGTTAAGTGAGTATATTTCCAGAAAGTTAACAAGGTTGAAGCTGGAGAACTCAGAGCCATCCCTTTCTCCGGAACAAATTGATGCAATTTATGATCGTTTATTAAAGTCCAATATCACCGATCAAGCCATTCGCAACCAGCATGTTCATAGAATTCTTACAAATACCAAGGGAAACAAGGGTAATCGTACATAGGTCTCGGTGTTATAATAGAATCGTTGAACGACATGAACCTCTCTAGAATGAGACGGATGATTTTGAGCAAAGAAGGTAGAATGACGATATGATTTCAATTGAACGGCAACAGGTAGAAAATGAACTGCAGAAGTTCGTTGGGGAAAAGGTATATGTGCATAGTGAAGCTACATCTTATGTATTTGTCCGGAACTTCAGGATGAACTTGAGAGAAGCGCGCGTCGCCGGGGGAGAAAGAGGCTCATACCGTGTGGCGTTTCGCTTTGATGAGCAGGGCTGGCTGCGTATGGAAGGATTGACCCATTATGAGGTCGACTCGGAAGGGCATCTGTTACTGGCTGGCTACGATGATCATGGCCGTATGGATGTAGCACTTCATTTGGGAAGGGAGGCATTTCCCGAATGAAAGAGGATTTGCTAGGGGCAGGTAACAAGCTGCTTGCAGTATTCGCGCATCCCGACGATGAGACATTTATTTGCGGGGGCACTTTGGCGAAGTACGCCGCAGCTGGTGCCGAAATTACGCTGATTAGCGCCACGCGCGGAGAAATGGGACGCCGCATGGGAAATCCGCCTTATCTGAACCGCGAGACGATTGCAGCCGCACGGGAAGAAGAGCTGAGAGAGGCTTGCCGTCATCTGGGCGTTGCCCATCTTCATTTTCTAGATATCCGTGACAAGACGGTGGAATTCATTGAAGAAGCGGAGCTTACCGCTCGAATTGAGACATACATCCGCGAGATCGAACCGGACGCTGTGCTAACCTTCCACGAACAATGGGGAGGACATCCCGATCATTGCGCCATCGGCCGGGCTACTCGTATTGCCTATGAGCAATCAGGCTGTCAGAGCGGCCTCTATTATATTTCGTATGGAAATATGATGGCTGCACCGGAGCGCTATGGCTACACGCGCAACGATGTTGTGAAGATTGATGTTTCGGGACAATTCCAGGCCAAGCTGGCTGCCTTTCGGGCACACCGCTGTCAATCGGAGCTGGATGCATGGGTATGGCTGCCGGATGCCGAAGCGATCGCCCAGTTCGGGAAGCATGAATACTTTGTCAGACATTAAAAGGCATGGCAGCCGTGTGAAATGATCTTACGATCGCTGTCGTTCGCGGATTTCTATGATTGGACTAGGTTCTGACAAGGTAGAAATCCGCTCACAAAGGCGAACGCTGTCGCTTCTTCAGATTCATTTCACACTCTTGCCCTGACTACTTTGCTCTGCAGTTTAACTACAAAATGCAGTTTGCACATGGCCAAACCATAAGCTGCAATAAGCTTGCCAACCGCGGCAAGGCATTATGCGCAAGACTTGGGCTAAGCGTACGTAAGGCAGCTTACGCGATTCACTTTACGTACCAGGTCAATGGCTGAAGTTACGCTCCGCCTCACTCACGATGTCCCGGCCTTGCTCGGACTTCGTTCGTCCGCTTGGTATTCGGTCTTGCTCCGAACTTCACTCTCCCTCTTGATCAACCTCATTCGGTCATGCTCCAGTGAAATTACTTACCTAAAACTCTTCATTCCGCGCTCAAATCCATCTCTAGTGAAAAAACTTACCTTAAATCTCCAGTAATTAGCCAAACCCACGTTTTAGCCAACTTTAAGCGAAAAAATTTCACTATATACGCATTTCCACCAATTTCCCGAAATTTAAGTAACTTTTTTTCACTAAATGTGCGCGATCCGTATTTGATGGGGTGCAGTGTTACGCAGTTGCTGTTAGTAATGCAATAGTGCGTCAAGCCAACTATAACGCCGAGTCAAGAGCCTGCTTAGAAAGGTATAAATGTGAAGACTTCACACGTTGCCCCCGGCACGCAGAATCATTAGCAGGCTTTATACTGCCGCGCCCGCCGCACTCTTGCAAGCACGCCAGCTCCCTCGACCACTTTTGTTTTCGCAAGGTCAACGCTATGTAAATGGACGCTTCAAAATTTTTACAGGCAGATAATCATTACATAACAAAGGGCTTGTATGATGAATTTGGGTTTGCAAACGAGAGACAAGACACTCGGCGAGTCCGAATTATAAAAAGTGGGGGTATTTGATAGTGAGAAACAGATGGATGTTAACTGCAGTATTTGCATTAGGGGTTGGCCTTCTTGCAGGATGCGGTGCTAACGGAAACACGGCAAATAACGGAGCGGCAGCGGATAACACGACTCCTGCCCCTCAGACGAATACGGCGCAAGAAGCAACGCCTTCTGCAACAGAGATCAAGGAGCTTAAGGTCAGCTTTGTTCCATCCAAGGACCCTGACCAAATCATTACGGCAACAGACCCATTGAAGGATTTGTTGAAAGAGCAACTGGCTACTGAAGGCTATAACGTGGAAACAGTTACGATCGATGTAGGTACGACTTATGAGGCGGTTGGTGAGGCGCTGACAGCAGGGACGACGGACATCGGGTTCATCCCGGGCGGAACATACGCCCTGTACGATGACGGTGCGGATGTGATTCTGACTGCTACCCGTGCAGGTCTGTCCAACGACTCCGACAATCCGAAGGACTGGAACGACAATAAGCCGACAGCACCTACAGACAAACAAGCAACCTACTACCGTTCAATTGCCATCGCGGGCCCAACGGATAAGGGCAAAGAGCTGGCGGCAAAGGTGAATGCAGGCGAATCCTTGACTTGGGAAGACCTGGACAGCGCGAACTGGGCAGTTATGTCCACTTCTTCTTCCGCGGGTTACATTTACCCGACACTGTGGCTTCAAAAGAACTACGACAAGAGCATCACAGATCTGAAGCATGTAGTGACTTCGGACTCTTACGGAAGCTCGTTCGCCCGTCTGGCGGCCGGTCAAGTGGATATCATTGTGGCTTTTGCTGATGCAAGAAGAGATTATGAAGAAAAATGGACAACCGAGTTCAGCCGTTCCGCTTCGATCTGGGATGAGACGAATGTGATCGGTGTTACGGAAGGAATCTATAACGATACGATCAGCGTAAGCAAAAACTCTTCGCTGATGGATGATCAATTCAAGTCTGCCCTGCAAAAGGCCTTCATTGCCATTGCTCAGACAGACAAAGGAAAAGAAGTGATCGCCGTGTACAGTCATGAAGGCTACCAGGAAGCAAAATCCTCGGATTACGACAACGAGCGCAAGGCTCAAGAGCTGATCAAGAGCCAAAAGCAGTAATCCAGGATCAAGGCGAGAAAGTCAAAGGGAAGCTTTGGGATGAAATGAGTGCATCATGGCAACGTGATGCCCTCATTTTTTCACGTTTTTACGCAGACTAAAGGATCGGAGCTTATGCCATGATTGAATTCAAACAGGTGGAGAAGAAATACGCAAACGGAACAACAGCCTTGAAAAATATAAATCTGTCCATCGAGCAGGGCGAATTCGTCGCCATCATCGGTCTCTCCGGAGCGGGGAAATCCACACTGATTCGTTGTATTAATCGAATGCATGAGATTACCGGAGGCCGGCTCCATGTGGATGGCGTGGATGTAGGGAAGCTGAAGGGCGGCCAGGTTCGCCGGTTCCGCCGGAGAATCGGCATGATTTTTCAATCCTTCAATCTGGTGACGAGAACTTCCGTGATCAAGAATGTGCTGGTTTCCTTTGTCCCTGATCTGCCGCTATGGCGCAAGCTGACCGGAATCTTCACGAAGGATCACAAGATCAAGGCACTGGAGGCATTAGATAAAGTAGGTATTCTCGATAAGGCCTATATACGTGTGGATCAGCTGTCAGGCGGTCAGCAGCAGCGGGTGGCACTCGCGCGGACGCTTGCCCAGAATCCTGATATTATTCTGGCGGATGAGCCGATTGCTTCGCTTGATCCGGTGACGTCCAGGATGGTTATGGATGATTTCAAACGGATTAACCAGGAGATGAATATCTCGGTCATTATGAATATTCACCATGTCGAGGTAGCACTGGAATATGCCGACCGCATTATTGGCATTCGCCAGGGCGAGGTTGTCTTTGACGGGGAGGCCTCCGGGGTCACTGCGGCAGTGCTTGGTGAAATTTACGGCGGCCGTTTTGAGGAGGAAATGTCAGTCCAAGCGGAGGCAGGGATTGCTTATGTATGACAAACTATTTCCGCCAAAAAAGGTTGCTCTTCCGAACGGCAAAATCGTTCTGGAGAAACGCTCCCGCACGCCGCTGATTCTATTGCTCGTTATTGTGGCAGTTGCTCTGTCCGTGGAATTTACGAATTTTGATTTGAAAGTGCTGTTTGCACGAATAGGCAAGCTGTTCGGGATGATCGGCGAGATGTTCCCGCCGGATTGGGCGTACTTTCCTAAATTGTGGGGAGCGCTTGTAGACACGCTGCAGATGTCGCTTATCGGATCGATGATCGGCGCGCTGCTTGCACTGCCTATAGCGATTTTGGCTTCCTCTAATGTTGTTCCAAACCGGTTTGTGACCGCCTTCTTCAAGATTGTTCTAAGCCTGCTGCGTACCTTGCCAACCCTGGTTACAGCCTTGATTGCTACCTTCATCTTTGGCTTGGGACCAACCGCAGGCGTAGTAGCGATTCTGTTGTTTACGCTGTCTTATGTGGGCAAGCTGCTGTATGAGCAGATTGAAAATGTGGATATGGGTCCATTTGAAGCGATGGAATCTATCGGGATGACAAGAATTCAGGCATTCCGCTATGCCTTGTTCCCACAGGTGCTGCCAAGCTATCTGTCGAATTCGCTGTTCTGCTTTGAGGGGAATGTACGTTATGCGGCGATCCTGGGCTACGTGGGCGCGGGCGGAGTTGGCCTGTTGATTAAAGAGGATTTGGGCTGGCGTGATTATCAGAATGTGGGGATGATCATTTTGGCACTGGTAATCACGGTCTATCTGATCGAGACGACTAGTGAGCATTTCCGCAAAAAGCTGATTTGATGAAAGAGAGGAGGTTCGTGAGTGACGACGATCGAGAAGCAACTTCAGGCTCACCCGCGTAATATGCGGTATGTGCTGACGCTTACGGTGATTATTATTGCGCTGTTTGCCTGGTCGCTTGCTGCTGTTAACTTGAAGGATATTAATCAGAGCGGCCTAAAAATCGCTCAGAATATTATAACCGGAATTCTGAATCCCGACTTGAACTTGCTCTTGAGTGTCTCAAAACAGAGTGTGCTGTACTTGCTGGTTGAGACAGTAGCAATTGCATTCTTGGGCACGATTGTAGGGGCGGTCTTATCCGTTCCGCTTGCCTTTCTGGCTGCTTCAAATATCGTACCCAAGCCGGTGGCTTGGCTTACCCGCCTGCTGCTGATCTTCATCCGGACGATTCCGGCCCTCGTGTATGGCTTGATGTTCATCCGCGTCTCCGGTCCGGGGCCCTTCTCGGGCGTGATGACGATAGGGATCACGTCGGTTGGAATGCTGTCCAAGCTGTATGTGGACGCGATTGAGGAGCTGGATACCAAGGTGCTCGAATCCATGACCTCGATTGGCTGCACGACCTTTGAAAAGGTACGCTACGGTATCTTGCCGCAATTGATGTCGTTGTTCCTCTCGGTAACGATTTACCGGTTTGATATGAATATGCGCGAAGCATCCATCCTGGGCCTGGTTGGCGCAGGGGGGATCGGTGCGCCGCTGATCTTTGCCATGAACGGGTATAAGTGGAATCAGGTCGGGGCGATTCTGATCGGATTGGTTATTCTGATTCTGATCATCGAGTGGATGTCCAACAAGCTTCGGACCAAGCTGGTAAAAGGATAAAAAGGGCGGTGTCAGAGAATGTGTCTCTGGCGCCGCCTTTTTGATTGTGAACTTTTGCAGGAAGAGGATGCCTGCTGAGCTTAGTAGACAACCTTCCAATTGTGATTACAAGTCGCCTGGATCACGCCCGCCCGGGAAATGTAATCCGCGAGTATCTCGGTCATATCGGTAGGAATTTCACGAACGACAGGTGCTTCTTTCAGCATGTCGAAATTGCCGCCACCGCCCGCCCGGTAGCTGTTCATGACGACATCGAAGCTTGCCTCCGGCTCAAGAGGCGCTCCGTGGCGCTCCAGTCTGACCACCCGGTGTCCGACGGGCTTTGAGATGTCGAGCGTATAGTCGATGCCTTCCCACATATCATAATTGAAATGCTGCGGCTTTGGCTCCAGGTAAGAGGGCGCAATGCCTAGTCTATCACCGGTCTCATTCACCTCAAAGTATCGGGCCGTCTGCTCCAGCATGTCCCGGATGTCGCTGCCTCGCATACGGACAACTTTTAACGTATTAGGATAAATATAGTTGGATACCACATCCCGCATGGTAATTACCTCCCCGAAGCCTCTGGCTTCATTGGTAAAGATGGCAGCCAGGGAGAGCTCGGCCCCGGTCACCTCCATCTGAATCCGGTTTATCATTTCCGTAAAGGCATGATCTGCCTGACGGGCTGTAAACGGATCGGGAATGGAGAGATCCCCCTCGGTGCGGCCTATGGGTTGATCGAGCCAATGCTGCGTTTGCCGTTCATCCTCAGCAAATAGAGACAGAAAATCCTCATCGGCCTGATCCCCTTCATCTACAAGAAGCAAAGAGGAGGATTTGCCCGATAGTCGCCATCCCCCTTCCGGAGTCGCCTGAAATTCCAGCTCTACCTTTGCGATCGCTTGTCCGGCACTGCCAGGCTGCGTAATGACTACTCCGTTAATCTCCCCGTTTAACAGGCGGTGTTGGTGGCCGGTGAGCAGGATGTCGACACCCTCGATCGTTTCACATATCGCATAGCCTTGATTTTCACCGGTTAAGGGCTCGGTTGCTTCACCAGTTAAGGGATCGCGTTCGAAGCCCCCGTGATAGCTCAAAATCACCGCATCCGGCTGTTCAGTATAACGAATCTTGTCTACCCAGTACTGAGCAGCATCAAGCGCATCAATGAAGGACAAGCCCTCGATGTGATTTGGTTCCTCCCAATTTGGAATGAAATGAGTGGTAAGCCCCAGCAGGGCGATGCGGACGCCTTGCGGCAGCTCGAAGATCCGATATGGCTTGCCGAATGCAGGCTTGCCATCAGCCTTGTTTACGATGTTAGCAGATAGCCAGGGGCAATCGGAATCGCTGATCGCCTGCCGAAGCAGGTCCTGCCCGTAATTGAACTCGTGATTCCCGAGCACGGCTGCATCATATCCAAGCGCATTCAGCGCTCTGGCTGCAGGGTGCAGACCTTGGCGGTTGAACTTGGCATAGTGATACATCAGCGGCGTTCCTTGGAGCAAGTCCCCGTTATCGATCAGGAGCATATTTGTGCTCAGGCTTCTCTCTTTCTGAATCAGACGCGACAGCTTGGCAAGGCCAAGCGGTTTGTCGCTAGGGCCGCGGTAATCGGTCGGATACAGGTGGCCGTGAATATCGCTCGTATGCAGAATCGTCAGATTTATAGAATTCATAGATGCCATCAATGGCTGCCTCCCATACCGATTAGATAAATGTAAAACTTGAATGGAATACAGCTATTATAAACAACTACTTCTGCGGCATGGTAAACGCAGTGTTATTTTTGTTAGGATGCAGATGGAAAGAAAAATATATTTCTTTAAATTTTACATAACCTTACTTTTTAGCTAATAATCCCATGCCAAAATAAGGGTGTTGAACTACTCTTAATCTCATGGGAGGGAAATTATGAGCAGAAAGCTGGTTGGGCTTGGAAAGAAAATCGGGACGAAGTGGCTGCGGATCGGACTTGCTGTATCCTTGGCATTTACGATTCAGTTGGAGCTGGGCGCGATTCTCGCACCTGTGCATGCCGAGGGGCCGAACGATCCCGCACCCTACATTGCTGCCAAAGTGGTAAATGAGAATGCCGGCAAGAAAATTCTTTTTGACAACACGCATGCCCAGACCGCAGGTGCCGCAGACTGGGTTATTGACGGCGGGTTTTCCGATTTTGGACAAGCACTGGCGGCCGACGGATTTGATGTCGCCGAGCTGCGCAAGTCAACACCGATTACCTACAGTGATCTAAGCGGCTATTCTGTATTTGTTATTGCGGAGCCAAACATTCCCTTCAAGCAGAGCGAACAGGCTGCGATGGAGCAATATGTACAAAACGGCGGAAGTATTTTCTTCATCGGCGATCACTATAATGCGGACCGTAACAAGAACCGCTGGGACGGCTCTGAAGCTTTCAACGGGTATCGCAGAGGGGCTTGGGAGGATCCGACTAAGGGCATGAGCGCGGAAGAGCGAAACTCGGAGGCCATGCAAGGTGTCGTCAGCTCGGATTGGCTCGCAGACAATTTCGGAGTTAGATTCCGGTATAATGCACTGGGCGACATCACGGCTAATCATATTGTAGAGCCCGATCAAGCGTTCGGAATCACCGAGGGAGTTGACGGAGTTGCGATGCATGCCGGTTCTACGCTAGCGATTACCGATCCGACCAAGGCCAAGGGCATTGTGTATCTCCCACAGACGAATGAGGCATGGGGAAATGCGGTCGATCAGGGCGTATATAACGGCGGCGGCATGGATGAGGGACCTTATGTTGCCGTAGCCAAGGTTGGATTGGGTAAAGCGGCCTTCATCGGTGATTCCTCGCCGGTAGAAGATGCAACGCCAAAATATTTACGTGAAGAGACAGGAGCTAAAAAGACGACCTATGATGGCTTCAAGGAGCAGGATGATGCCATTTTGTTAGTCAATTTGATGAATTGGCTGGCAGACCAGGAGAGCTATACAAGTCTGGCCCAAGTCGATGACCTTCAATTGGACGAGGCGACAGAGCTGCATTCCTTCGAAGCGCCTGAGGCTTCAACGGAGCCCCAGCCCGAACCATGGTCTGCACCGGCCGCCGGCTATAAATGGTGGGACAGCTCGACCTTCAAGCCGGGCTCCTATGGTGGTGCTGGAGTGAGTGCTTCGCCAGTCTACAGCTTTGTCCGCCAATCTGTTCTTCCCAATGCAGCAGAGTTCCAGATTCGCGTTCTCATCGAGAACCTGCCCGCCAATTCAACGGTGACCGGCTTTAGTGCAGGGATCTACTTGACGGGAGGAACCCAGGTAGCCATGACGCAAAAAGCGGACGGAACCTGGCCAACCGCTTATGGATACGGGGACACCTTCAGCCTGACTGCTGATAGTCAAGGACGGGCTTATAAGGATTTAACGATGCGCATCAAACCGGGCACCTCCGGGGCGGCCAATCTTCGCTTGCGGCAGAATGGCAATAATCTGTTGACCCAATCCGTGACGCTGGATAATGTGCCTGCCGAACCGTTGCCGGATGCAGGCAGCTCGCTTCCGGAATTGATTACGATTGCGGAAGGAAGAAGCAAGCCGGAAGGAAGCCTGATCACGGTTCAAGGTACTGTAACGACTGAGCCGGGTATCTATGGAGGACAAACCTTCTATCTGCAGGACGCTACCGGCGGAGTCTATGTGTATCAGAGCAGTACGGGATTTCATCAAGGAGATGTGGTCAAGCTTACGGCCTCAACAGCCCTCTATAACACTGAACTCGAATTAACGAGCCCGGTCTTGATCGAAAAGACCGGGACGGCAGATCTGCCGGAGGCAGTCGCGGTCGATACCGTAAATGCTGCCAATCAAGGCCAACTGATCGCACTCCACCAGGTGGAGATCACCAATATCATTACGGCATCTCCATCGGGTTCCTTTGAATTTGATGCGATCAGCGCGAATGGAGTCAGCAACCATGTTCGCGTGGATGCCAGAACGGGTCTGGCACTCGCAGACTTCCCCTATGAAGAGGGACAGATTGTCAATCTTCAAGGTGTATCTTCGATCTTTAGAGACGTATATCAATTGAAGGTGCGGGGGATAAACGATATTTCGCTTGCGCAGGCCCATGTCCCCCCGGCAACCACTGCCGTTCTATCAGAACAGCCGAATTCGAACGGTTGGTTTAACCGGAATGTGGCCCTTACTCTGACGGCTGCGGGTTCGGAGCCGGTATCGACAACCTATCGGTTGAATGAGGGAGCTGAGTCCGTATACTCGGGTCCTGTGGATATCGGCAGGGAAGGGATCAACGTCATTCAATATTACTCTTCTGCAGGCGGTGTGGTTGAAGAGGCGAAGACGATAGAAATCAAGCTGGATAAGACAGCGCCCGCCGTAACGCTGACGCAATCGGGGAACCGAATCGGAGACGTATGGGAGCAGGATACCCTGAAGTTTGAGCTTCGCAGCACGGACGAGCTCTCCGGGGTCATTGCCCGCGAGCTTCTCCTCAACGGCCAGCCAATTGAAGAGGGTCAGACGATCAGCGCCAAGGAGCTGGGAGCAGGAGAGCAGGTCATTGAATACCGCGTAGAGGACGCCGCAGGCAACGTGGCCTCGGACCGGGCCGTATTCCAGGTGAAGCAGCCGCATGCCGCCGCTGCCCCGGGCAAACCTGTACTGTCAGATAATAATGGTTATGATACCGGCCTCCGAGACGGGGATTATAAGGTGACCATGAATTTGTGGTGGGGAAATAACGGGTCGGAATTCAAATTGTATGAAGACGGCGTCTTGATTCAGACCGTCCCATTGACGGAGGCTTCCCCCTCGATGCAGACGGCTTCTGTCGATATTACGGGAAAGGCAAACGGCGTATATACGTATGTCGGCGAATTGGTCAATGCCTGGGGCGCATCGCAGTCGGAGCCCCTTCGCGTAACGGTGACGGAGGCTTCGCCGGGCAAGCCGGTATTGTCGCATGACAATTGGGACGAAGATGGCAGCTACCAGCTTAGCGCCAACCTGTGGTGGGGGACGAATGCTGCCGAGTACCGTCTCTATGAGAACGGCGTATTGATCGACACCCAGGCTTTGACCAGCGCTTCGCCGGGTATGCAGCGCGCTGTCACTGAGATCCATGACCGGGCGCCGGGCACTTATGAATATTATGCTGAATGGATTAATGCCGCAGGCGTAACCCAAAGCGACCGTATTCAGGTTCGTGTAGGAGCATGGGGCTTCCTGCCGAAGCAAGCCGCTTAAGCAAACTTAAAGCATAACTTGTGAATGGCCGATCGGACCGGGACAACCCGGAGCCGGTTGGCCTTTCTTTTTTGGTTCTCCATATTTTATCCTCCATAAGAACAAACTTAAGAAAAACTTTAGATTTACCATCCGTTCTTTTTAAAAAGTTCCTCTTATCCTTAAGGAAGAAGAAAAGGTATGGAGGAAGTACGCATATGAAGAAGTGGTTGATTTCCCTGGTGATCCTGCTGCTCTTGGGGCTTGGGTTTGCGAAGCTGAAAGTGAGCACGCTTGAAGAATGGCATAGAGAGCTGAACGTCCCTGCGGAGCAAAATGATCAGATGCTGGAACCGGAGACTTTTACGGAAGAACTGGGGTTTACGATCGAAGTAAGCAAGTCCATGATCTATGAAGGAGACCTGCTCCTGGTGAACAAGGATTACCCGGTGCCCGAAGGACTCCATCCTGAGACGGAAGCGGTAAGCCTGGTTAAGAATCCTGAGTTGATCGATGGTTTCGGTGTCCTGGATAACAGCATTATGTTATCACCGCGGCTGGTTGAGCATTTTACCGCGATGGTTAAGGCAGCGGGCAAGGAGGGCATTCATCATTTTCTGATCAGCAGCGGGTACCGGAATGAGAGCAAACAGGACGAGCTGTATCGCGAAATGGGCCCCAAGTGGGCGCTGCCTGCCGGATTCAGCGAGCATAACCTCGGTCTGTCGCTGGACATCGGTTCATCCCAAGGCGAGATGAGCGAAGCGCCTGAAGGACTGTGGCTCAAGCAGCATGCCTGGGAGTACGGCTTTATATTGCGCTATCCGGAAGACAAGACGGACATCACGGGCATTCGGTTCGAGCCTTGGCATTTCCGGTATGTAGGTCAGCCTCATAGTACAATTATGCAGGAAGAAGGCCTGGTTCTCGAACAATATCTTGATGAGCTAAAGAAGCGGAAAAGTATGAGCGCAACAGTAGGGGGGCAAAAATATCGGGTGTTTTATTACCCGGTTTCGGAAGATCAGGTCATCTATATACCCGCACAAGGAAAATATTCACTTTCCGGCAACAATATAGACGGCATCATTGTGACGGTTGCGGAGTAAGCAATACAATCGAGCTTGGGAAGGCAAGGAGATGGTCGCATGAGTATTTCATCCAGAATAATCCATGCCGGGATTCGGCTTATATTTGTTATTTATTTGTTCATGCTGGTGAAGATTATCCTGTTCAAGATGCAGAACGTTGAACCGGGGTTTCTATGGAACCAATTGTATAGCAGCTTAAGTCATCCTGGACTGGTCTATCAGAGACTTCTGACGGGGAATCTGGTGCCGTTTAGAGAAATAACAAGAACGATGGAACTGATGACAGGCCATAGTCTCTTCAACTTGATTGGCAATGTGGCGATCTTTGTTCCTTTCGGCTTGTTCACCGGAATCATGCTGCAAAAGAATGAGACTCCTGCACGGGCCACTCTAATATATTCTTTTCTGATGAGCCTCTTCCTGGAGTGCGCCCAGCTATTATTGAGAATCGGCCAGTTTGATGTGGACGACCTGCTACTGAATACCTTTGGAGGGCTTATCGGTTACTTTATCTTCAGCGTCATAGCTAGGGCAATCACCGGATTACCGAATTTTACGGACATTACGTCTTCTTAGAACTAATCATTGATGATGGTGGAAATCTAACGGACATTTTGTACACTTAGCTAATAGATTTGAAGGGGAAAGGGTTGATTGAGCGTTCTAAGTGGCGAAAATGTCCGTTAGCGATCAAATTAGTCTGAAAAGGCTTGCTAACAATCCAAAATGTCCGTTAGAGGAGCGGTTGGTATGTTTTGATTCCATCTGCAGGGGAGCTTTGCTTTTCTGAGAGGGACGGGAATGGTGATGACACAAGAGCAGATCATCCATGTGCCTGCATATGGGTTGTTGGTCATGTCATAAGGGTTGGTCATTGAAATCACAGGCAGTCTCGGTTATGCTGTCCTTGAAAAGGAGACGAAGCTATGAAACCGATTTCGATTCTGATTGCAGACGACGAGGAGGAAATCGCCGATCTGATTGAGCTGCATCTGTCCAAAGAAGGCTATCGGTGTATGAAGGCCTGCGACGGCCAGGAGGCGCTTGATGTGATTCGAACGCAGCCCATCGACCTCGCCATCCTGGACATTATGATGCCGAAGATCGATGGCTATGAGGTGACCCGGCAAATTCGCGAGCAGTATCATCTGCCGATCATTTTCCTGAGCGCCAAGACAACCGATCTGGATAAAATCACCGGACTCGTCCGCGGGGCGGATGACTATATGACAAAGCCCTTTAATCCGATGGAGCTGGTAGCAAGAGTAAATGCGCAATTGCGCAGGTTCATTCATTTGAACCCTTCGATGGCTTCAACACCAGACGTATCCGTTCTGGAAGCAGGGGGAGTTCGTCTTTTTCCCGAGCAGCGGACGGCCTTCTTGTACGGCGAGCCGATTGAGCTGACACCGAAGGAGTTCGATATATTAATGCTGCTGGCCAGCCATCCGAAGAAGGTGTTCAGCTCGGAGCATATTTTTCAGCAGGTGTGGGGCGAGGCATATTATGAAGGCGGGAATACAGTCATGGTGCACATCCGGACCTTGCGCAAGAAGCTCGGCGAGGACCAGCACAAGAATAAGCTGATCAAAACCGTTTGGGGAGTAGGGTATACATTCAATGGCTAAACCGCTACGGAGCTTCCGTTTCAAAATGATCCAGTTGTTTGGGCTCAGCATGCTGTTGTCAGCATTCACCACCTTTCTCATCTATTTGGGGCTGCAACGCTATTACCATACGCTTTACCGTGAGGATCCGATGTTTGAAGTCCGTCAAATCATGAGGGAGATCGGCGATATCAACGTGTTTCTGATCATCTTCTTTCCGTTGTCCTTCATTTACTTTTTCCTGCTCAGCCGGCGCTATGTCGGCTATTTCCGGGAGATTTCCCGCGGGATCAACCAGCTGGCAGGGGGAGATTTTGCGAGTAATGTCGTCATTCCGTCCAACGACGAGTTCGGGGATATCGCCAGAGACATTAATCTGGCCGGGCAGCAGTTGAGGGAAGCGCTTCAGCGAGGCGATTTTGCGGAGAACAGCAAGGAGCAGCTGGTGCTGAATCTGGCTCATGATTTGCGGACGCCGCTCACCTCGGTCATCGGGTATCTGGACTTCATCCTGCAGGGCAAGGATCTGACTGCCGAGCAAATGAAGCATTACTTGACGATTGCTTATACCAAATCACAGCGCCTTGAGCGATTGATCGATGAGCTGTTTGAAATTACGCGGATGAATTACGGGAAGATGAATATGAATCGGCAAACCCTTGATCTGACGGAGCTGCTGACCCAGTTAGCGGAAGAATTAGTTCCTCTGTTTGAGAAGAACGGCCTGACGGCCCGGCTTGAATTCGATTCAGGACTAGTGGCATTCGGGGATGGAGAGCTATTGGCTCGGGTATTTGAAAATATACTGTCCAACGCCGTCCGTTACGGCAGTGATGGTGAATATGTGGATATCGCCGGCCGCTTGGAAGGAGCGGAGATTGTCATTACAGTTACGAATTACGGGAACTCGATACCTGAGGCCGAGCTTTCTCATGTCTTTGAAATGTTCTTCACCGGCGACCGCGCGAGAACGCATAAGGAAGGCAGCACCGGCCTGGGATTGTTCATCGCCAAGAATATCGTGGAACAGCATGGAGGCTCTATCTCTGTCCATAGCGATGTGATCCGCACGGAATTTGAGGTACGCTTGCCAACGCAATAAATTATATACATTAAGCCGCGGCGGATCCTTGCCGATAAATAACTATAGCTGAAATGACACGGAGGATCCGTAGAACCTTGAGAAAAATACTGAAAACTGCGTCCATGATCACCCTGCCGTTTGCTCTGCTGATACTTGCTTATTTAGGCGCTGATCGTACACAATGGTTAACTGAGCCTCAACTAGACTTGTTAGGCATGGCACCCTACCCTATCTTTCTGATTGGCGGTGTGCTTGCCTGGAAGTTTAATCGCAGCAGGGAGTTCTTTCTTCTCCTTGTTTTTGCTTTGACGCTAGCTCTGCTGCAATACTCGCCTCAGGCTGGCGCAGTAATGGGAAAGGTCCTGTTAGAGGACCTGCTCCTTCTTATTAGCCTGATTCTTCCGGCAAACATTCTGATCTTCTCCTTCTTTAAAGAGAGAGGGATTTTTAGTATGTGGGGAATGACTAGAGTGGGCGTAATAGCAGCCCAGGCCGCGGCAGCCGTATGGCTGATGAAGCCGGAGCAGCAGTCTCTGCTCCATCAATGGCGGAAGGATCTGCTTCCTTTTTCACTGGAAAAATACACCTCCTTGTCTCAAGCTGCACTCTTCCTGGTTCTGTTGGCGGCCATTCGTCTTATATACAGACAAATCAGCCGGCCATCATCACAGGATGTTTCGTTCCTGGCCGTGCTGTTAGGGATGGGATTTGCGCTGCATCAAGTCTATGATCCACTTCTGATCGCCGTGTTCTGGGCTGTGTCGGGTATCATTTTAATCAGTTCAATTATTCAGGATAGCTACTCGATGGCATTCTCGGATGAGCTGACAGGTCTTCCATCCAGACGGGCATTGAAGCAGGACATGCTCAAGCTTGGAATGAATTATACTATAGCCATGCTGGATATCGATTTTTTCAAAAAATTCAACGATAAATACGGCCATGATACAGGGGATGACGTGCTGAAGCTGGTAGCTTCCATTTTGAGGGAGGTAACCGGGGGAGGCAAGGCTTTCCGTTACGGGGGCGAGGAATTTACAATTCTGTTCCCGGGCAGAAGCGTGTCTGAGGTGCTGCCTCACCTGGAGCAGCTGCGCGAGAAGGTGGCTGGGCGAGGCTTTACACTTCGCGGAAAGGGCCGTCGAAAAGGCAAAGGAAGAAGCCGGTCGAAATCAGGAAGCACCAGAGCCGGTAGAACGATACATATCACGATCAGTATTGGCATTGCACAGAAGAACGAGAAGAATAAAACACCGGATGAGGTTATGAAGGCAGCGGATACTGCTTTGTACCGGGCTAAGAAAAAGGGACGAAATTGTGTCAGTAAGTAAGGTATATAGAAATGAGGCGATTTGCATGAAAAAAGAAAATACCCCCTGGATCAAGCTCAAGGAATACCTTGACCATGAGGATTACGAACTGATTAGCCATCTTCAGGAGCTATGTGTGCGAAAGGATGGAATTACATTAAAGCTTGAGTTGGATTACAAGCTGGGAGCAGCTGTGGAGTCAACCGGAATGACCGGTCTGAAGCAAATGAATGAATTTATGTATTTTACCGGTCAACAGCTGGTTGGATATATGGGGATCAGTCAATTTGGCGGGCAGGGCTCACCGATGGAGATCACAGGTATGGTGCATCCCGAATTCAGAAGGCAAGGAATCTTCACTCAGCTGTATGCGTTGGTGACAGCCGAACGGAAGCGAAGAAATGCCGGGGATATGCTTATGCTATGCGACAGAACATCGTTATCGGGACAGTCCTTCGTGAAAAAGACGGGTGCGGCATACAGACATTCGGAATATGAAATGGTATTTCGGAAAGCAGGCAAGGATCGGCAAATGGAGCAGGGAGAATGGGGAGACCGACTCGTCTTCCGCAAGGCGGATAATGCTGATGCCGAAGAGATTGCAAGGCAGAACGCCATCTATTTTGGGGAAGCAGGCGACACTCTTCTCCCGGAAGAGGAAGAGAAACGCGGGATGACGATTTATCTCGCGGAAAAAGCAGGAGCAACCATTGGCAAGTTTCACTTGCAAATGAGCTCGGGTGCTGGAGGGATTTTCGGGTTAGGCGTACTACCGGAGCATCAAGGACAAGGCTTTGGTCGGGAACTTCTGCTTCAGGCCGTCGAAAAGCTGCAGGAGGCTAAGATGAAAGATATCTTCCTCCAGGTAGCTGCCGATAACGCGAGAGCCCTCCAGCTGTACAAATCATGCGGCTTTCAGGAAACCTCGATCATGGATTATTTTGAGGCGT
The DNA here is from genome assembly GCF_018333295.1 of Paenibacillus apis. Lineage (NCBI taxonomy): Bacteria > Bacillati > Bacillota > Bacilli > Caryophanales > Paenibacillaceae > Paenibacillus > Paenibacillus apis. The sequence goes on along the minus strand of NZ_BORS01000009.1, from coordinate 108,937 downwards.
CTCCATAGTCGATAGAGTCAAGAGCACGGTACCTCATGACCCGATCGAAGCTCTTGTTACCGTAGAGATTAGCAAACGCCAACGCTTGAAGCAACATGTATTTTACGATTCACCGGACGGTAGTTCACCTCTTTTCCTGTCTGGGCATATGCTGAGTTAGCATACCAAGAAGGGAAGAAGCGACGTGTATGATATTTCGGAAACAGGCAGCAATCAAGCCGTGCTTGCAGCCATCCTATCGGGAATCCAAAGAGAGGCTTCGGATCTGGAGTTCTGCAGCCGTCTGGCGGACGCAGCGCCAACACAAGAGCACCGGAGCAATATTATGCGAGTGCTGGAGAGTAAACGGCCTCGGCTGCAACAATTCTCCAATCTTTATGCTGCAATGACGGGCAGCTCTCCTACTTACCGATTTGCTCCAGCTGCATTTTCCAGTTATGCGGAAGGCTTGCGAATAGCCTATCAAGCAGGCATGGAGGAATATGAAGAATATAGGACACACAGCCAGTTGGCAGGGCCTCCTATATTGCAGCAGATGTTTATGGATGCTTTCAGAGGCGCCTACGAAAATATCGCGCAATTCGATGAATTAAATCGGAACGTATCCAGAGATGCCGGCCCCAATCCATTTGTCGTGAATATAGAAAAGGTTACCGAGCAGAACGACACTTACCGCACGGCAATATGGACAGGGGAACATCTGCAGGTGACCGTGATGAGTATCGGTGTCGGTGATGATATAGGATTAGAAGTCCATCCTACGACGGATCAATTTATTCGGATCGAAGAAGGCCAAGGACTTGTGCAAATGGGAGACAGCAAGGACCGGCTGGATTTTGAAGCAAGGGCCCGTGAGGATTATGCCGTGATGGTCCCCGCCGGGAAATGGCACAATATCACCAATACCGGCAATGAGCCGCTTAAAATCTATACCATTTATGCGCCGCCGCATCATCCGCACGGTACAGTTCATCTGACAAAAGCGGCTGCAAAAGCCGCTGAAGGATAGCAGCCTGCGAAAGACTACCCGAAATAGCCGCTTCTTCACAGAAGGGGCTATTTGTCATAAACTACACTTATCCATAAATAGCCTGGCGATACGCTTGGCAGGCTTATTAGAAAGGAACGTTGAAATGACCAAGCAGCTCTACTACGACTCGGCTTATTTGCAGGAATGGCAGACCACGATCCGTGAGGTCGTGGAAAGAGCGGAAGGCGTTTATCTTCTATTAGAAGAAACGGCGTTTTATCCCGAGGGAGGCGGGCAGCCCTGGGATAAAGGAACCATCGGCGGGATGAACGTGCTTGAAGTAGTGATGGAAGAGGAGAAAGTCCTGCATAAAGTGGACAGGCTGTCCTTGGCAGATCCGGAGATGACCGTCCTATGCCGGCTGGATTGGGCCAGAAGATTTGATCATATGCAACAGCATAGCGGACAGCACCTGCTGTCGGCGGTATGTCTTCAAGCTCTGGAAGCGCCAACGTTAAGCTTTCATCTAGGCGAAGATTATGCCACGATTGACATTAGATTTGACGAGCTTTCCTTGGAGCGGATGGAGATGCTTGAACGGGAGGTCAACCGGCATATTTACTTGAATCATGCTATTGCAAGCTATTTCGTCACGGCGGAGGAAGCCGCGGAGCTGCCTTTGGTCAAAGCGCCGAAGGTGACCAGCGGGATCCGGATCGTGGAGATGCAGGACGTGGAATATAATGCCTGCGGCGGAACTCATGTCTCTTCCACGGGCGAAATCGGTATGATCAAGCTGCTGAAGGCGGAGCGGCAAAAGGGCAATATTCGGATTTATTTCCTGTGCGGTTATCGGGCACTTCGGGAGTTTAACGAGGTTCAACGGATAGTGAATGCGCTGGCGCTAAAATTCAATACAGGAAAAGCCGATATTTTAAGCCGGATTGAGAAGTGGGAACAGGAGCATAAGCAGCTGCAACACGACCTGAGCACTCAAAAGGAAATCAACGATGGGTATTTGCTGCGGGAGCTTCTGTCCGGTTCCACTGGCGGAGTAGTGGCTTACGAGTTTGAGGACAGGAGCCTGAAGGATTTGCAGCAGCTTGCTACGAGACTGGTCGCGGAGACTGCTCTTCCCGTCTTGTTACTGGCAGCAGGGGAGAACAAGGTGGTCTTGGCACAGGAAGCAAGCGAGGGCTTCTCTTGCGGAGCGTTCTTTAAAGAGAACCTAAGCGCTTACAACGGCAAGGGCGGCGGCAATGAAAAAATGGCGCAGGCAGGCTTTGCCAACCGGGAGGAGGCTTCCGCTTTTTACGAATATGCGAAGCAGATTTTGTCCGATCGCTGATAACAAGGAGAAAATGGGAGGACACGTAAGAGGCTTTTAAAAAAGTACAAGAATCCGTCGCGATTGACTGCATACTTCCACAAACGGCAGTAAAGCTTAAGAGAGACAACACACTACTGTTTTGGGAGGCTTTTAATCATGCAACTTGCGGCACATGAAGTACAGGATCTTAACGAGCTTACACTAAGCTGTGTCAATTCCATTACGAATATGGCCTGTTTCAAGACCCAAGTTCAAGATCCGGAATTGCTGGCCCTGTTGGAGCAGCATTTTCCGCTGCATATTCAAGATTATAATATCAAGGTCGAATATTTGAGCAAAGCGGAAGGGGCCACGTCCAAATTACCGATACCTGATCTGCGCCCTATTCTGTCGTCCTATACGCAGGCTCCTGCAGCGGCCGTGCCAGTCGCCCCGAGAACAACGGTTCAACAATTTAACGACCGTGAAATTGCGACGGCTTATTTACTGACGCTGAAGCGGGCTGGCCGGGAATACGCCTGGGCGGCTATGGAGATGAGCCATCCCGAAATCCGGAGCTTTCTGGAAGATGCATTCTGCATGAGCTGCCGCCATGCCTATGATGTCTGGCAATGGATGGTGAGCAAGGGTTATTATCCGCTGGAACCAGCTTCTCCGGCCACTCAAGCCGTGCTGGGGAGCTTTTACCATCAGGTTCAGGAAGCCTGATTCCTCAATGAGCAGAACGCAGCATCCGGACAGATCAAGAGGAGGACATGAAATGCAGGAGGATATGCGTTACGGAAGCGATTATCACGTGATACCGGCCGTGTCGATCAAGAGCGGAACCGGAGTGGAGGTGCTTAAGGACGTCTATTGCTACACCGATCAGATTGTAAACCTTGTCCTGTTCGGCGAGCCGGGTAGAGGGTCGTTTGTGTTGGTGGATGCAGGAATGCCATGCTCGGCGAAGGAGATCATCTCGGTCGCCGAAGCCCGCTTCGGAGCCGGTTGCCGACCGGAGGCGATCCTGCTTACGCATGGGCACTTTGATCATGTCGGATCGCTCATTGATCTCGTGGAGCACTGGGAGGTCCCGGTCTATGCCCATCCGGCAGAGCTGCCTTACCTGAACGGAACTGAAAGCTATCCCGAACCGGATCCAACCGTCGAAGGGGGATGGATTGCGAAGATGTCGCCGATATTCCCGAATGAACCGATCGATCTTGGCGATCGGCTTCGTCTGCTGCCTGCGGACGGCTTGGTTCCCTACATGGAAGGCTTTCGCTGGATCCATACGCCGGGCCACTCGCCGGGGCACATCTCTCTGTTCAGAGCAGAGGATCGGGCTTTAATTGCAGGGGATGCTTTTGTTACGGTCAGACAGGACGAACTGTACAAGGTGCTGACTCAAAAGCTGGAAATATGCGGCCCGCCGAGATACTTGACTACCGATTGGGCGGCTGCGAAGGAATCCGTAAAAAAGCTGGCGGATTTGAACCCGGCTGTAGCTGTTACGGGTCATGGTATTCCTGTCTCGGGAAGCGAATTATCGGAAGGCTTGAAGCGGCTGACTGCAGAATTCGAATGGCTGGCCGTTCCCGATTACGGGAAATACGTGAATTAACCTCATAATCAAAGCCAGGAATGCCTCCTTCTGCAAGAGAGACCGGAAAGGTATATAATGGATTAGGAATGCAAATCAACTTGCTGAAGGAGGAAATTCAATGGAGTATAGAAAATTAGGCCGTACAGGCCTGAAGGTCAGTGAAATCAGCCTGGGAAGTTGGCTTACATACGGCGGGTATGTGGAGAAAGAAAATGCCGTCCGTTCCATCGAAACTGCCTATGATCTCGGAATTAACTTTTTTGATACCGCCAATGTTTATGAAAAAGGCGCAGCAGAGGAGCTTGTAGGAGAAGCCTTGAAGGCCTATCCTAGAGAATCGTATGTACTCGCTACGAAAGCTTTCTGGCCGATGGGCGATGGACCGAATGACCGCGGCTTATCCCGCAAGCATGTCATGGAGCAAGTCCACGCCAGCCTGAAGCGTCTGGGCCATGATTATGTGGATATCTTCTATTGTCACCGCCATGATCCCGAGACGCCTCTTGATGAAACGCTTCGCACGATTGATGATCTGGTTCGTCAGGGCAAGGTGCTCTATGTAGGGGTCAGCGAATGGCAAGCCTCCCAGATCGCCGAGGCGCTTACGGTCGCGGATCGATATTTGCTCGACCGGATCGTTGTTAACCAGCCGATCTACAACATGTTCCAGCGCTACATCGAACAGGAAGTGATGCCGCTCAGCGAGCGCCACGGAATTGGCCAGGTCGTATTCTCGCCGCTGGCGCAAGGCCTACTGACAGGCAAGTACACTTCCGTCACCGACCTTCCAGCGGACAGCCGGGCTGCGAAGCTGGATGGGATGCGTAAAGGAATTACGGAAGAGAAGCTTGCCAAGGTCCGGGAGCTTGAGAAGGTTGCGGCTGAACTGGGCTTGTCCGTTGGCAACCTCGCACTCGCCTGGATTTTGCGCAAGCCGATCGTGGCAAGCGCTCTGGTTGGCGCAAGCCGGCCTGAACAGGTAATCGAGAACGCGAAGGCATCGGGTGTGAAATTAAGCGAAGATGTGTTGGCGCGGATTGAAGAAATTTTGAAGTAAGTATGGGGAGGAGCCTTAGATTTTGAGGGCTCCTCTTTTTTCTGGCGAAACAACTGCTGGAGAGACTGTGACTAAAGTTTCACTCCCGGATTTGCTTCGATTTTGTAATTGTTCATGCTACAATGGGAGTATACATTTTGATACAGGGTGGTGTCTTTCTTGAGTGTGAATAGGGAGGATTTGAAGGAACTAATTGACGGCATTCATGATCAAGATGCAGAAGAAGTGTATGATTTCATTAAATATTTGCAAATGAAACGTGAACAAAAGGAACTTAAGGAACCTGAACGTATAAGTGAAACGAGCATGGATTTCTGGAACAATCCGGTGGATGACGAGGTATGGAATGAGGTATAGAGCCGGAGATATTCTACTTATTCCATTTCCTTTTAGTGACTTTCTTCCGTCAGAAAAGACCGGTTCTTGTTCTTTCGAACGATTTATATAACCATACGAGCCTAGATATTATCGTTGCGGCGATAACTTCGAATATTAGTATGCGTGATTTTTCAGTTTTAATTGCTCCTGATGATTTATCCGAAGGAAGACTGAAAACCGAATCCGTTGTCCGAGTTGATAAGATATATACGTTCTCAAAGAAAATCGTGACTAGTCAATTCGGACATTTAGGGAATGACAAAATGAATGAGATACGTGCGATGATAAACAAATTGCTTACCTAACCAAGCCTACTACAAGACCCCTGAGCCAATAAGGATCAGGGGTCTTGTAGTAGTGAACAGTCCTATTATATAAGAACATCGCCTTTGTGAGTGGATTTCTACCTTCAAATGGCTTAGTTCAGTCAGAGAAATCCGGGAACAACAGCGATCGTAAGAACACTTCACACGTTGCCCCCAGCAGCCATATTTTTAGTTCAACTTATATAATATCTTTATTATACGACTTCCATCTTCTGTGCGCTGTACAGTCGGTGGTACAGACCTTGCTTCGCCATCAGCTCGTCATGCGAGCCTGATTCGGCGATGCCTTTGTCCGATACGTACATGATTCGGTCGCAGTTTCTGACAGTAGACAGACGGTGCGCAATGATGAACGAGGTGCGGCCTTTGAGCAGCTCGTTCAGACCTTGCTGCAACAGGCGTTCTGTCTTGGCATCGATGGACGAGGTCGCTTCGTCCAGGATCAGAATCTTCGGATCGGCAAGCAATGTCCGGGCGAAGGAGATCAACTGGCGTTGGCCCTGCGATAGCTTGGAGCCGCGTTCGTTCACCTCGGTCAAGTAGCCGTCCTCGAATTCTCGAATAAATTCGTCCGCACACACGGTCTTCGCGGCAGCAATAATCTCTTCTTCCGTGGCATCCAGACGTCCGTAGCGGATATTATCCAGGATCGTTCCCGAGAAAATAAAGCTATCTTGAAGCATAATACCCATCTGACTGCGAAGCGACTTCAAGGTAACTTGGGAGATGTCCTGCCCATCGATCAGAATCTTTCCGCCGGTCAGATTATAGAAGCGGGAGATCAAGTTGACGACAGTCGTCTTGCCTGCTCCGGTAGGGCCGACAAGGGCAATGCTCTCGCCAGGCTTGATATCGAAGTTCAGGTTTTCCAGTACGTTAATCCCAGGGTCATAACCAAAGGTCACATTGTCAAAGGTGACTCTGCCTTGTACGGGCGGCAGTTCTTTGGCGTCAGGCACATCGCTCACCGTTACCGGCTCATCCAGGGTTTCAAATATACGCTCCAGATAGGCAACGGCATTAATGAAGCTATTGTACAGGTTAGACAGGTTAAGAATAGGCTGCCAGAACCGGAAGGCATAGCTGCTCATAGCGAGAATAACCCCAAAGGTAACATCCTGTGGACTGAGGGCCAGAAGCCCAACCAGATAGAGCAAGGCGGACACGATGGTTGCCAGGTTATCCACCGAGAATGGAATCAAGGCGTTGTAGCGTAATGCTCTCATCCACTCTGTACGGAAATTGGTTGCCAGTCGGGTAAAGATACCTTCATTATGCTGCTCCCGGGAGAAAATTTGTGTCACCCGGATACCGCTGATGCTCTCCTGCAGATATGCGTTCAGGTTCGAGCTTTTGTTCGATACGGCCTGCCAAGCCCGGCGCTGCTTGTTCTTGATAAGCAGCATAATGCCGAGGAAGACGGGAAGTCCGGCAAGAATGACGAAGGAGAGCTTTACGTCGACGGCGAACATAAATGCCGCGATAAAGATCAGGTTAAGCATTTCAAGAATAAAGTTGATAATTCCGTTCGACAACACATCGGACACCGAGTTAACGTAGTTGACTACCCGGATCAGGATTTTACCTTGCGGACGATCATCATAATATTTGAACGGCAGCTCTTGCAGGTGCTTGAACAGATCCGTCCGGATATCGAAGATAATGTCCTGTCCGACACGGGTCATGATCCGGGAGCGGATCGTCGCAAGATACACGCTGACAACAATGGTCGCGAGCATCAGTGCAGACCAGCCGAACAGCGATCCTACAGACTTTGCCGGAATGGTTACGTCGACTACGTGCTGCATGATAAGCGGTGCAGACAACGCGATCGCCGCGGACAGAGCACTCAAAATGAAGGCGATAATCATCGGTTTTTTCTGTTTTTTAATATAGATCATGGCCCGGCGAAAGTGCCGTATATCAAATGGTGACTCCAGATTTTCGTCGATGTCGAATTTATTTCGTGCCATTTCCGGTCACCTGCCTTCCGATTCCTTCGTTTTGGAGCATGAATACATCATAGTAGTATCCGCGCTTCGCCAGCAGCTCCTTATGTGAGCCTTCCTCGACCAGACGACCATTGTCCAGGATCAAGATGCGGTCAGCTTGCGCTGTTGTGGATACGCGCTGAGCAATAATAATTTTGGTGCAAGGATAATCCAGCTCACGCAGGCTCTTCTGAATATGCTCCTCTGTCTCCAGGTCGACTGCCGAGGTCGTATCGTCGAGGATCAGAATCGGACGATGAACGGCCAGCGCCCGGGCAAGAGCAATCCGCTGCTTCTGTCCGCCGGACAGGCCCACGCCGCGTTCCCCGACAATCGTATCGTAGCCATCAGGCATTTTGAGAATAAAGTCATGGGCGGCCGCAAGACGAGCATTATGAACCGTATCCTCTTCGGATAAATCCGGGTTCCCGAATGCGATATTCCCGTCAATGGTATCGGAGAAGAGCAGTACATCCTGGGTCGCAATCCCGATATTTCCGCGCAATTCATCGAGCTCCAGCTTGCGGACATCCTTGCCGTCAACCCGCACCGTCCCCTCTGAAACATCGTAGAAGCGCGGGATCAGGTTGATCAGCGTGGTTTTGCCTGAACCGGTCGACCCCATTATAGCGATAGTCTCGCCAGGATTAATCGTGAAGCTGACATCATGGAGCACCTCAATCCCGTCATACTTGAAGCTTACATGATCAAATTGAATGCGGCCCTCATAACGGCGCATCTCCGTCAGCTTATGCTCGTTGACAATATCGGGCTTGGCATAATAGACCTCGATAATTTTGCTCAAGCTGGCGAAAAACCGTTGGAAGTCATTGATTATAATCCCGATATTACGCATCGGGTTGGAAATGGCCCACACCAAAGAGGAGAAGGCTGCGAATTCCCCGAAGGTAATTCGGCCGTTCATGACGAACAGACCGCCTACGAACAACAGTGTCACGCCAAAGGCTTGCGCAAAGGTTTCCAGATAAGGAAAGTAATCAAGCCAGACGAGAGCTGCCTTTTTATTCGCTTGAGAATAGTTGATGTTTTTCTCGGTGAATTTCTCCACTTCGTAATCCTCGCGGGCAAAGGCTTTAACCACCCGATTTCCCGCAATGTTCTCCTGAGTTGTCGTATTCAACTGCGAGAGTCTTTCCCGCAGGTCTACATACATTGGACGAACCTTCTTGGCGAACAGGAAGGCTACCGCAAAGATAGCAGGCGACAGAATCAGCAGCCATAAGGTCAGTTGCACATCAATCGAAAAAAAGTAGATGACGGCTACAAGGAAAATTGTGAGCGATTCGATGATCGTCTTGATAATCCATGATAAGGAGTGCCGCACCATGTCGAGATCCCCGGTCATCTTTGTCATAAGATCCCCGGTTCGATTGTGATCGTAATAATGCATGTCCTGGCCTTGAATCTTGTTGTACAGATAAATTCTCACATCGTAAAGCATGTTCTGTGAAGCGCGTTCATATTGCATCGTCGTAACATAAGCCACCCCTGTTCTTAACAGGGTAAAGCCGATCATAGCCAGACAGAGCGTGATGAGCAAGCCCCGCTTATCTGTCAGGTTCTGAATTGCATTGTCGCCCGAAATAAACGTGTCGACAATTTGTTGGCCTATGTAGGGGTTCGCAATCATCAGAGAGGAGCCCACCACCGAGAGGCAAAGCGCGAGAATATACCGTGCCCGGTTACCCTCAAGATTTTGCCATAGCCATTTTAGTTCGAACATTCCATCACCCGCTTTGGTTTGTTTTGATTCATGTTGAAGAGAAAAAATTCTGTACCCAATCAACAAACTAAAGCGATTATACCACTACCAGAAATGGCGTCTACCCGTTTTTAAATATTTGTTTCAACAAATAACTGAATCGTTTCCGGTATGGAATAAACTGCTCTTTTCTTCCAGTTTAGTGCGACTAATTCCTATGGGTTTTGTCTCTTTAATTTTGAGCTAAATCGGGTGTAAGTTCTGTTTCTTCCTATATATTAAATCCAGAAGCAAGCTATAGGAGCTGAGGTACGAGAGCTCAAAAAAACAAGATTTTTGATGAGGCGCCTTAGGAGTAGGTTATAGAGTCTGTCGATTTCTTCAACTTTCATAGATGTTTTGTCAAAGGGATTGTCCTTGAAATAAAGAGAGGCTAAACTAATCAGCACAGGAGAGATTCAGGTTTGGAAGGAGGACATTTTCTGGCTGAAGAGTTCGGATTGTTCCACAGATGGTAAGCGCTATCATGCCCTTTGTTATCTTATTTGCGAAACCGGTTTAGGAATCGAACAGGAATCTAAGAAGGGGGAGACAGTCTTATGATGATGGTATCCGGTAAAAAAATGCTCAGACCGTTTATGGCTATTCTGCTTGTTCTCATGCTGTTTGGAAGCTTGCTGGCTGATTTGGGCAGTATGGCTGCGGCTCAGACCAGCGGAGCTATAAATTCGCCGTTTAGCGATGTGCAAGGTCATTGGGCCGGGGAACAGATCAGAAAGTGGGCCGCACTTGGAATTGCTGAAGGCAGCGAGGGAAAGTTCAGGCCGGGAGATGAGGTGAGCCGCGCTGAACTAGTCAAACTGGTCAATGCTCTATTCGGCTATAAGACAGATGGAGGGAATACTGGAGGAGGCTTCATCGATGTAGAGCAAGGAAAATGGTATACGGGTCATGTAGCTGCCGCTAAAGAAGCAGGATATATGGCGGGCTATCCGGATGGAAGCTTCAAGCCGGGCGGAAGGGTTACCCGTCAGGATGCAGCTAAAGTGATCGGAGCCTTGTTTTATTTGAGTAATTCGAATCCGGTTTCGTTAGAAGGCTTTCAGGATAAAGAACAGGTTGCTTCTTATGTGGCTGACGCGCTGTCCGCGCTAGTTGCTGCTGGAAGTATGAAGGGCTTTCCCGACGGAACACTTCGTCCTCAGGCGGTCATATCACGTGCCGAGCTCCTCGTGCTGCTGGATCGTGCGGCCGGAGAGATTATCCATCAGCCGGGGCAATACTCGGGAATTGCAGCAACTGGAAACATGCTGATTGCGAGCCAGGAGGTTGCGTTGGAAGACTCTTCAATCGCAGGAAACTTGCTGGTGACACCGGGAGCTGACGGCAAGGGAATTTCGCTGGAGGGCGTGACGGTAAAAGGAACAATGTATGTGAACGGAGGAGATTCTGTTCGTGTTAGCAATTCCACAATTGCCGCCGTAGAGATTGCTCGCCAGTACGGTAAGAGCGTTGAATTCATCGTGGATGGAAGCATGATCGGACATTTAACCTTATCCAGTGATGCGGTAATCATGTTGAATGAGACCTCTACAATTGAACAGTTGACCATCCAGGATACGGCTAAAAATGTTACTTTAGGCGGCAAAGCTTTAACGCCGGGTACGATCTATCAGGTCATTGAAGGCCAGCTGACTGAAAAGGGGAAGGCGCCAGCAGGCACCGTACCGACCCCGCAAGCTCCTGCAGTGCCTGGGGGACAATCTGGAGGAGGCGGCAATAACGGTGGCGGTGGAACCGATAATGGCAACAAGGAGCTCTGGAGGCTGGTGTGGAGCGATGAGTTCGACAATAGCGGAAGCAATCTGGACAGCAATGGCCTTGACCTCGATAAATGGGGGTATCAGGAAGGAACGGGCTCTCAGTACGGGCTGGATGGCTGGGGCAATGAAGAACAGCAGTATTACTCAAGGGATAATATCAAGGTTGAGGACGGCAAGCTGACGATTACCGCAAGGAAGGAGCATGTGGAGAATAAGCCTTACACGTCCGGCCGGATCTGGACCTCCCCTACCTTCTCGAAAACCTATGGGAAATTTGAAGCTAAAATAAAAATGCCGGTGGGCGAGGGACTCTGGCCTGCTTTCTGGATGATGCCGCAGGATAGTGAATACGGTGTGTGGGCCTCCTCAGGCGAGATCGATATTATGGAAGCCAGGGGGAGACTGCCTGAGGTTGTTGGCGGGACGGCTCACTTTGGAAAGGCATGGCCCAACAACAAGTACGTCGGAGGCGAATATGACTTTCCGGCAGGCCAGTCCATCGATAGCGATTACCATATCTACGCTGTGGAATGGGAGCCGGGAGAGCTTCGCTGGTATGTAGACGGCAAGCTGTATTACAAGCTGAATGAATGGAGCAGTCAGGGCGTAGGCCAGCCGGATAAATACGCATTCCCTGCGCCGTTCGATAAGCCATTTCATATGATCCTGAACCTGGCGGTCGGAGGAACCTATGACGGAAACCGGATCCCTCCGGATTCGAAGCTTCCCGCTCAAATGGAGGTCGACTATGTTCGGGCTTATGAATTGGCGGGCAGACCATACAGAACGCCGGTAGAACCCGTGCTGAATAAGGATCCGATTCCGGCAGAAGCACGGAAGCCGATAAATGGAAGCTATATTTCCGATCCCAACTTTGAACGTGGGCTTAACGATATCACAGTGCCAGGACAGGCGCTTGATCCGGACGACTGGAACTTCCTGCATACCCCTGAATTTGGCGGGGCGGGTTCGGCGGCTATTGAACCGATAAACCAGAGTCCTTTTGTCAAAATCATACCAACCAATGGCGGTAACCAAAATTATTCGCTCCAACTCATTCAGCATGTGCCTCTGGTCAAAGGACGCATCTATAAGCTCAGCTTTGATGCCAAGGCTTCGGCTAACCGCTCGATTGCGGTTAAGCTGGGCGGGGATGCAGATAACGGATGGGCAGCTTATTCGGATAATTTCGACACCGTATTAAGTTCAGATGCGGATCCGCAGCATTTTGAATATCGCTTCCAGATGTCTCATCCCACGGATGTGACAGCCCGGCTGGAGTTCAATGTGGGGCTGGACACAAATACGGTATGGATCGGCAATGTCAGGCTGGAAGAGGTTGAACAGCTTGTAGAACCCAACGGGATCAAGACGCCTCTTGAAAATGGAAACCACGTGTATAATGGTTCATTTGACTTGGGGACGATGGATCGGATGACGTTCTGGAACTTCCTTGCCGAAGGGGCGACTGCTCAGGCAAGCGTCGATCCTCAGGAGCGGGCCTTAAACGTGAGGATCGCTGACGGCGGCGGCAGTCCAGAATCTGTCCGTCTCATCCAGAAGGGGATCGAGCTGCTTCAGAGCGATGAATATGAGCTGTCCTTCGATGCCCGATCCGATGCAGTGCGCGGAATTAACGTCAAGCTGGCCAGCAAGGATGGCCTGACCACATACCACGAGAGCACCATAGGTGTGGGAGTCGCAATGACTAATAAAATTGTAGGGTTTACGATGCCGGAAGGGGTTAGCGATCAAGAGAGTCAATTGATTTTCGAATTGGGGGGAAGCCCCGCTTCAATCAAGTTGGATCAGATCTCGCTGATTCGAAAGAGTAATCATAACGTGGATTATAGCGAGATTAGTATGTATCCGTTGATTAATGGGCAATTTGAATCGGATTTAGAAGGCTGGGAGCCGTTCGTTCAGGATGCATCCGCAACCTTTCACACGGAAGATCGGACGGCAACCATCCAAATTGCCAATTCTGGAGGTCAGGACTGGAATGTGATGCTGATGCAGCCGGGTCTCGAGCTGAGTAAAGGAATCACTTACAAGCTGTCCTTCGAGGCTAAATCCTCGGAGGCCAGAAATGCGCTGCTCACCTTGGAGGATGCGGCCTATCAGCGCCAGTTTGACTCGGGCAGCATCGCTCTCGGAACCGCTTGGAAGACCTATGATTATACATTCAAAGTTACGAAGAATGAATTGTCCACGTTCAAATTGCAATTGGGCAATGCCAAGCTTCCAAATGCCCATGAGGTTTCAATCCGGAACGTGGTGCTCGAAATGAAGGACGCTCCTCTCAAGCGTCCGCCGCTTCTTAAGGCAGACCAAATCGATAATAGGATTGGTGAGCCTATTGAGCTGACCTTTACAGATCATCCGGATTGGCGCAGCCATATTCGCACAGTCCTTGTAAAGGATGAACCGCTTGAAGCGGACCAATATACGGTAGAAGCGAGCCGGCTTAAACTGGCCGCCGAGGTATTCCCGGATTCGGGCAGTTATACGGTGAAGGTTCTGGCTGACGGATACGCCTATACCAAAGTAACTCAGACGATGATTGCCGGGGATGGCAACCTGCTGGCAAATGGCAGCTTCTCTGCCGGAACTGCGGGCTGGGAGCTGCTGGTCAATAATCCCCCGGATTCCCAATTTGAAGTAAAGGATGGAACGGCCGAAATTCAGATCAGCTATTATGGCGGCGTAACTACAGAGTGGGGAGACCCCGTGCCCGTAAGCTGGTATACCCAGCTCGTCCAAAAGGGCGTCAAAATTGAGCAGGGAAAAGCTTATGAATTATCCTTCCGAGCTTGGTCATCTATGGATCGCCCGATTTTTATCGAGCTTACGGGGTATAGCGGTGACAAGCTGCCCTTCTCGTTGACGGACAATCGGGAGAAGGAGCACCGGACGGTCATCAGACCCGCAAATGATGCTGCATTCGAGCTAAAGTTCCTGCTCGGAAATGTCATCTTCGAAGATGAAGCAACTGCAGATCAAGAGCATATTGTCTGGATTGATGATGTAGTCCTGAGGGAGCTTCCGGCTTCGCCGGAGCCCCCTGCCGGTGATGAGAATCTTGCACTTAATAAGAAGGTGGTTGCCTCTAGTTCGAATACGAGCTTTAATCCCGCAGTGATCACCGATGGAAACACCGACACGCGCTGGGAAGCGGACTACAATCAAAATAGTGTGACGGAGTGGGTCTATATTGACTTGGAAAAGGTACATGACCTGAACCTGATCCAAGTGGATTGGGAGCGGGCTTATCCGGCGGCTATGGAGCTTCAGGTTGCTGATACCCTGCCTGCGGATGATTCGGGCTGGACGACCGTCGAATCCCTCCAGCTGGAGGGTGCGGTTGATGACAGATGGACCCAATTCATTGACCTGAGCGGGAAAAATATAAGGGGAAGATATGTGCGGATTTTCATGACAGACCGCCATTTCCCTCCCTATGGACCGTCGATTTATGAGATAATTGTTCATTAATGAATATCTTGCCATAGAGGAAATGAACAAGAGGGTATCCCGAAAGTAAAGTAAAGTTCTGTACATCCTTAATAATAAAATAGGGTGGTATTCATATAGAAACATAGGGTGATATTTATATAGAAACCAAGGAGCTAAGCGGCCTTCTCTCGCTTGATTCCTTGGTTTCTTGCGTCCACTGCGGCTTTCTTGATCAAGTTATGAGCGAGGGGAAATCCGCCCGACCTCAAAACTTACTTTTGGCAAGCATTGAAGCTTTAGCATTCTGCAATATAATCGCCGCCCAAGCCCCACGCCAGCGAATTTTAATGCCTTTTAGCACTAAAATCGCCGCACGAACATCCTCGCCAATCATTTTAGGGCTTATCGACACTTGTTACGCAACGCACGGCTTAACCTCACTTTGAAAAAGGTGTCCCCAATCACCTACGATGGTTTTAGGACAGTCCCTTTATTTACAGCATGCCGGATCAGGTATTATATAAATCACAGTTTTTTTATGAAATTTCATTGAAAATGGTACAGAACTGATGAAGAAGGAGATTCGAAAAAACATGTTTAAATCGTTAACCGGAAAAATATTGCTTATTATCGTCGTGCTGATCTCGGCATGCACGATTTCTTTTACCGCCATATCATCCTTTGAAATTCAACAATCCGTGACCCGACAGATGAAGGATGACGGCAGCACACTTGTCGCCAATATCAAGCGTGCAGTCATTCAGGACGAGATTCTCAATCCGGAGGATCTGCAAAATATATTCCAGTCGATCAAAGAGGACAGTGGAGGCAACATCGTCTACGTGTCTCTGTCGGATTCGAATTCCAATCTGATTGTTTCGGATAACAGCCAGTTGGACCAAGGCCAATCGGCAAGCCAAGGAGATGCAACCTCGGCAGCCTCAACAACTGCTCACAGCAGTGTTGCGAAGGTAGTGGAGAATAAGGAAGCGATCGGGACGATTCTGCAAATGCCCTCGGGTGAGAAGGTCTATAACATTTCAACGGACTTCGCCTATAATCAGGAGCTGTCCGGTGTGCTGAATGTCGGTATCTCTCTGGAAAATATGTATGATCAAATCCGGCAATCCTTCGTCTGGACGCTTACGATTTCTTTGATCATTATGATCGCAGCCGTATTGATCGGGATCATTGCCGCTAAGAAAATTATCCATCCGCTTACCCGTATGTCGCAGCAATTAAAGAAATATGCGGAAGGCGATTTCACCTGTGAGCTTCAATTCAAACAGAAGGATGAAATCGGAGTGATGTCCAGGGATCTGGCTAATATGAGACAAACGCTGGGAGTCCTGGTGACAAATATCCAGCGCAGCTCGAAGCAGATTGCAGACAACTCGCACATGCTGAGCTCCGTTATTAGTGAGAGCGCCAGCTCGACAGAGGAAATTTCAAGAGCTGCGGATGAACTGGCTGCCGGGGCAGGAGAGCTAGCGAATTACTCTCAGGAGGGCTTGAATCGATTACAGACGTTGGCCGATGAGATCATTCGGCTGACGGATCAAGCCAAAGAGATGAAGGCTCGAATTGAGCAAGTCGACGAAGCGAGTATTTCCGGTATGAATAGTGTTCGGGAGCTTCAGGAGGCTGTAGATAACAATGCAGCACTGACCCTGGAGATCGGGAAGGAAATGGATGACCTGGCATCCAAGTCGGAATTGATTACAGAGATTACCGCTGTGATCAGAGCCGTATCCGAGCAGACGAATCTGCTGGCCTTGAATGCGATGATCGAGAGCGCCAGAGCCGGCGAGCAGGGACGAGGCTTTGCTGTAGTCGCCGATCAGATTCGGAAGCTGGCTGAGCAGACGGCAAGCTCTGTTCAGAACATCGAAGGGATTGTGCAGCAGGTGAACGGGGCTATCGTGAAGACGCAGAATCACATGCATCAGGGTACTCGCCTTGCCCGCAGAACGACGGAGGCTTCTGCAGATACCGGACAAGCCTTTGGCGAGATTAAACATTCGGTGGCCGAGGTTATTCAAGGCATTGAAGTATTGGTCCAGGGAATTCATCAGTTGAATCAGGATAAGGACGGTACGGTTCTGGCAATGCATAGCATTGCAACAATTACACAGGAATCGACGGCATCCACGGAGGAAATCTCAGCTTCCATTGAACAGGAGCTGGCGACGATGGAGCAGATCTCCCATTCGACCGATGATCTGAACGAGGTCGTCCGGGAGATGGAGGAATTAACGGGGCGGTTCAAGTTTTAACGCAGATCCTGCAGCCGGACATTGCTGCTGAACAAGCCGGATGGGCTGCTGAGCTTAAAGGAAGGAAGCGGAAGGTTCGCTTCAAGCTGCATCTGTGCATCAAACAGGGAGGCTTGCTGCTGATCGACCACAAATGTGAAGGGGGCCGCGTCAATGGGCAAATCGGTGTCCAGCGGCTGCCGGATAATCTGTATGGCGGGAACTCCGTTGCAGCCGCAGTCCTCGGTGTCATATAATAGCTTGAATACGGACGGAGTCTGAACCTGAAGCTCGCGCAGCCGAGCCTCGGAATGGGAATCAAAATGCAAGGAAATTCTCATAGCCAAATAGTTCTCCTTTCTTGAGGCTAATTTCAACGATATTTCAAATTTAATTTAAAATAACATGATTGCCCGGTTCTTTTTGTGATTCTAGTCACGTACTCCTAATAAACCTCCCTTACAATGTAAAGAAATCCATCTAGAAAGGGAGAAAAGAGCTATGAGTATTTTACGTGAGACTAGGGATTCCATTCAAGGATTTACATATGAGGATATGAAAAAGACAGGCAGGCAGAAGCTGCCGAATTCGGTGCCGCTTGAATTGTACCGGGCGATCCGTCTGATCGGCATGTATCAGGCCCTGCCGTTGAAGGGAAAGAGCACGACCGCTGCGATTGGCAGAAAGATCGGCGACAGCTTGCCGGTTCAATCTGTGGACGAGCTGCTGGACTTTTTCCGAGAGCTTCAGATCGGGGATCCGCGCATCGTGCTGGAAGAAGAGCGGAAGCTTCATATTGCGGTGGAGGATTGCTTCTGTAAAGGACTTCCCGAGCTTGAGGAAAGCCTTGTCTGCGATCTGGAAGGTGCCATAATGGAGGGGGCCTTGAGCCGGATTTTCAATAAAGCGGTGCATGTCAAGGAGATCAAGTGTAATGTAAATGGGGACGAATGCTGCGAATATGAAGTCCGGCTATAAGGAGTTGTTCAAAAAGTCCGCTTTTTGAACACGCACTATTTAATAGGAATGGCAGTCAACTGTGGCTAACTTGCACAGGAGGCTGCTTTTTTTCTACTGCTCCTTGATCACAAAGATGACTTTCTGAATTGCCTCTTATGGAGGGAAGAGGGATTCGTGGTAGAATAATGAGATTGGAGTCAGTCTATGCAATGGAGGTAAGTTGGTTGTTAAATCATGAAATTGAAGAATCGATCGAGCAATTGAATATACAGCAGGCCATTATTGGCGTCCCTCAGCATACCCTGCGGGGATGTCTGGAGCTATGGAACCGGGGCAGGCTGTCTGCACTTGCGAAGGCGCACGAAATCTCGGGCCAGACCCGGATGTCCAAGGAAGAGCAGCTTACGGCAATAGAAGAAGCAATTCAGGATCCGGAGCAATTGGCTAACGTTCTGCTGATCCTGGATGAACAAGAGTGGGCTGTATTTGAGGATGCTTATCGCGTGGAAGAATTATCCGTACAGCGGGTTCCTTTCGGTTACTACCGGTTTTTGCTGGAGCACGGTTTCGTGTCTACTTTTTTCTACGATGCTCAGGTTGTTATGGTCATGCCGGAGGAAGTCAAGGCCGCTTATACGCGTCTGAATGACGAAGTATTCCAAATGAATCGCAGCAGAATGTCGCTGATTTTCAAATACCTCACGGCTATGACACATTTCTACGGGATCTTTACCGTGGAGAGCCTGACGGAGATGCTCAATCGGCATCATCCATCAGAACAGGTAAACCTCCAGCAGATGGAAGAGGCCGTCTCTTTCCTGTTGCGGAGAGAGCAGGAATTTGTCAGAGAGCGCGGCTTCATCGTTGATTCCAGCCTTGCGCACCATGCGGAAGCAGGAACATTGGAGCAGTTGATCTCTCAGACGAAAGGAAGACCGCACTACATTCCCGGGCAGGAAATGCTGATGAACTATGCGGACGGAGGATATTTTGAAGTTACGCCGCAACTTGAGGCGCTGAAGGTTTATGTTCAGGACCGGATGGCATGTGACGAGGTCACTGCAGAGGATTTGGCGGATGATATTCAAATGCTCTGTGCGATGGAAGAGCCGCTTGAGGCGTTGCTGCATGAGTTTGAGCGAAGAGATATCCTATTCAAGCATCAGCGGCAGGGCGAGGAAGTTCTTGGCTTGCTGAAGGATATTCAGAAGACGACACGCCTCTGGCGTCTTGGCGGACATACGCTCAAGGAGCTGGAGCGTCCGGCGGCAATGGCGACAAGCGCCAAGCCAGGCCGCAATGATCCTTGCCCCTGCGGCAGCGGCTTGAAGTATAAGAAATGCTGCGGCAAAGGCTAGACCTGCATGAGGAGCGAAAATGAAGAAATTGGCGAGATGGAGGTTTGAATTATGAAAATACTTCACACCGCAGATTGGCACCTCGGCAAGCTGGTGCAGGGGGTCTATATGACCGAGGATCAACGGTTCGTGCTGGAGCAATTGCTGGGTGTGATCGAGACGGAGCGTCCGGATGCCGTGATCATCGCCGGGGATTTGTATGACCGTGCAGTTCCTCCCACAGAGGCGGTGCAGCTGCTGGATGAAATACTGGAGCGGATCGTGCTGCGCCTTCGGGTTCCCGTTCTGGCGATTGCAGGCAATCATGACAGCCCGGCACGTCTTAATTTCGCTAACCGGATTATGCGTGCTTCCGGGCTGCATATGGCCGGGGAGCTTACGCTTCCGGTTCAGACGGCGCGGCTTCAGGACGAGTTCGGCCCGGTGGATTTTCATCTGGTGCCGTATACGGAGCCTGGAATTGTCCGGTTTATGACCGGCGATGAATCGGTACGCTCCCATCACGATGCGATGCGGGCGATTACGGACCGAATTCGGGAGGAGATGGACCCGGCGGCAAGACATGTGCTTGTGGGACATGCCTTCGTGACCCCTCATGGAGAAGCAGAACCGAATACAAGCGATTCGGAGCGGCCTCTCACGATTGGCGGAGCGGAGCATGTCAGTGCGGCGCACTTTGACGGCTTCCATTACACAGCGCTGGGCCACCTTCATCAGGCTCATTTCGTTGGGCAAGAGCATGTGCAATATGCAGGGTCACCGCTCAAGTATTCCATTTCGGAGGAGCATCACAAGAAAGGATATTTGATGGTGGAGCTGGATGCGGAGGGCAAGGTATCCGTTGAGAAAAGGGAGCTGTCGCCGCGCCGCGATATGCGGGCGGTAGAGGGCTTCATCGCGGACCTGGAGCGCCATCCGGTCAACGAGGATTATGTCTTCGTCCGGCTGCTGGATCAAGCGGCGGTCACATCGCCGATGGAACGAATCCGTGCTGTCTACCCGAATGCCATGCATGTTGAGCGGAAGCCGGCACTGGAGCAATTGGCCGGGATCCGGGAGGCCGGCTCCACCACCGGAAGAGCCAAGATGGACGGCTTATCGCTCTTTAAGGCTTTCTATGAGGATGTGACGGGAAGCCCTCCATCCTCTGATACAGAGAGGCTATTGATGGAGACACTGCGGGAAATTGCACTGGAGGAGGGGGAGCGCCATGAAGCCCATCAAGCTGACGATGACGGCGTTCGGGCCGTATAAGGATACCGAGATTATCGATTTTGGCGAATTGGCGGAGAACCGTCTGTTCGTGGTATCCGGAAATACGGGAGCCGGTAAAACCTCGATCTTCGATGCGATCTGCTTCGCGCTCTATGGAAGCGCCAGTGGAGAAGACCGCAATGACAGCCGGATGCTGCGCAGCCATTTTGCAGAGGATCAGGTGCACACCTCGGTTGAACTGGAATTTGAGTTGAAGGGGCAAGTGTACCGGGTATTCCGGCAGCTCGCCCATGTGAAGGAAGGAAATAAAGGGGCTACAGGAGATCGTTACGAGCTGTATCAGCTTTCCGGCGGAGAGCCTGTTCCGCTGACCGACCGCTTTATTGTCACTCAGGTCGACGACAAGATCAGGCAGCTGATCGGTCTGACCCGGGAGCAATTCAGCCAGATCGTCATGCTGCCGCAAGGCGAATTCCGCAAGCTGCTGACCTCGGAGACCGAGGATAAGGAAGAGATTCTGCGGCGGATTTTCCGGACCGGGATCTACAAGCATGTCGCCGATCATTTGAATGTAAAGCGGAAGGAAATGCAGCAGATTGGGTTGGCGCTGCAGCAGACCCGGGATGGCTATATCGATCATATTAAAAAGATGATTCCGGTCAGGGAAGGTTCATTGCTTGAGCATGTATTTCAGCAGGAATTCTGTAATGCGCATCAGGTTCTTGAGGCTCTGAGTGAAGAGGTCTTATATTACGAAGAGCTTACGAAGCAGCTTAAAGGCAAGCTGGAGCAGGAGACGGCTCAGCACAAGCAGTTGGCAGAACATTATCATCAGGCTAAAGTGCTGAATGCACAGTTTGACCTGCTGGACCAGCTTTCGAGTAAGCTCCATCAGCTGGCGGCTGAGGAGCCGGCTATGCAGGAGCTTGAGCAGCGGTTGAAGCTGGCAACTCAAGCCGTGCGGCTTCAGGTGCATAAGCAGCATTACCAGGAGGCAGTCGACGAGCTTGCCCGCAGAACAAAGCTGCTGGCGGAAGCAGAGACTGCGCTTCATCAGACACAGCAGCAGCTAGGTGAAGCGGAGACTGCCTTCAAAGCGGAGGAGCAGCTTGCGCAGGTCCGGGAAGAACAAGCACGTGAACTTGAGCGTCTTCAAGGCTATTTGCCGAAGGCCGAGGAGCTTCGAAAGAAGGAGCGGGTCGTTCGTGAACTGGATGCCGAGGTGAAGCAAGGAGCACGGAAGCTGGAGGAGCAGCAGGGGATTCTGGAAGGATTAACTCGGGATCGTCAGAAGCTTAGTGAAGAGATCGGAGTCAGTGAAGCGCGAACGGCGGAGCTGCCTGCTGTAACCGATAAGCTCCGGCTGCTAAGGGAGCAAGCCAAGCTGATTCAGGAACTGACGAAGCTGAACGCTTCGTTGAAGGGCCAGCTACAGCTTCAAACCGAGCTGCGTACAGCGTTCGAGCAAGGGGATCAGGCTTACAGGAAGCTTGAAGAGCGCTGGATCGGCGGACAGGCCGGGCTGCTGGCGCGCCATCTTCATAAGGGGGAGGCTTGTCCGGTCTGCGGAAGTATGGAGCATCCTCAGAAGGCGGAGACGCAGCAAGACATTCCGGATCGTGAAGAGCTGGAGCGATTGCGCCGGGTACGTTCAGACGCGGAGCGGCACTACCTGGAGGCAGAGGCAGGCTGCAAAGCCTTGCAGCAGCAGCTGGAGGAGAAGGAGGCGCTTGCCCGCGAGCAGGGAATCTCCCTGGATCAATTGGAGCGTCTCTTTGATCGTCTTGTTCAACAAGGGAGACAACTGGCGGAAGAAGAGAAGCAACTGAAGGAAGAGCTTGCCGGCATGCCAGCAAGGAAGCAGCAGTTGGCTGCGCTTGAACGCAGCCAGGAGGATACCCGTACCGCGCGCGAGCAGCTGCAGCAGCATTGGGGAGAGCTGCGGACAGGCTTTGCCCGCGAGTCGGCTTTGCTGGAGCAGCTTCTGGCCGAGGTGCCGGAGGAATTAAGAAGCCTGGAGCAATTACAGCAAGGCATCCTGCAAGCCGAACAGCGTAAGCAGCAATTGGAGGCTTCCTGGCAGGAAGCGCAAAGACGCTACCGCGAGGCCCAGGACCGCTCGTTGCAGGCAACGGAGACCCGTAAGCATGCGGAGCGGTTAAAAATCGACACGGAGACGGCCTGTAAAAAATCGCAGCTCAGCTATTATGAAGCATTGGAGCGGGCAGGCTTTGCATCCGAAGAACGGTATAAGGAAGCCAAGCTTCCGGAATCGACGTTCTTGGAGCTGCAGCAGCAGCTTGAGGAGTATAAGTCAGAGGTTGCTCTGAACCGCAAACGGCTGGAGGAATTATCGGCAGAGCTAGCCGGTAAAGAGCGCTTGATGCTCTCCCAATTGGAGGAGCAGATGCAGGAGCTGGAGCAGCGGATCGAAGCAACCCGGGCAGGCACGATGGATGCCGGAGAGAAGCTTAGGAAATGTCTGGAGAGCGGGGAACAGATTCAAGCGGCTGAAGCCAAGTGGCAGGAGGCTGAACGGGAATATCAATTGGTCCGTGGATTGCATGATGTGATTCGCGGGGAGAACAGCAAGAAGCTGTCCTTTGAGCGCTATCTTCAGGTGGAGTTTCTGGAGCAGATTATTCATCAGGCCAATCAACGTCTTCAGCGGATTTCAGGGGGACAATACTATCTCATTCGTAGTGACCGGATGGAGAAGCGGGGCAAGCAAAGCGGGCTAGGCTTCGATGTCTATGATAACTATACCGGCCAGCTTCGGGATGTGAAGACGTTATCCGGGGGAGAAAAGTTCAATGCTTCCCTTTGTCTTGCGCTGGGCATGGCTGACGTGATCCAGGCCTATGAGGGCGGGATATCGCTTGAAACCATGTTCATTGATGAGGGCTTCGGCTCACTGGATGAAGAGTCTTTGAACAAAGCCATTGATACCCTGATTGACCTGCAACAGACGGGCCGAATGATTGGCGTCATCTCTCATGTCCAGGAGTTAAAACAGGCCATTCCTGCCATTCTCGAGGTCAAGAAGACCAAGGATGGACACAGTTATACCCAATTTTTCATTAAGTAGCTCGAGGCTGAACAATAGGCTGCTTAAGCTCGTCCTGTCCAAGTAATAAAGGATAGGGCGAGCTTTTTTTATCATCGAATGTAATATTATGTAACAAAAAATAAATATTTCAAGAAAATCATAAAAATTAAAAGGGGATTTATGGATTGTGGCGAATGAATTAATCATCGACATCTTGTTTGACATCACTAATTAAAGACAAGAGGAGATGAGATGATGAAGAGGAGAGCAGTCGCAGGTTTGATGAGCTTTATGCTGGCATTTACGCTTTTGATGCCAGGCGTTAGGGCTGAAGAAGGAACCGTCTATTTGGATCATGACGGGAGGAAGATTGAGTCCAGGCTTCAACTGGAAACCGCTTCGGATGCTGCACTTCCTTTTGAACGGACCGGGATCGAGATTGGCAAGAGGGAGCGGGCGGAGGCGAAATCCTTCCGTCGTTCTGCCGATATAGGCGGACCGCTTGCCCTTGAACCCTTGGAAGCAGACCAGGAACAAGGCATCTCCCGGCAAGGGCCGCAGAATTACGTCCCGCATTCAGACCTTGCTGAAGAAACCTCTGTCATCGTAGAGCTGCAGGAAGAACCGGCTAAAGTTGTTGAGGCCGGACAAGCTCAGATCCAGCAACGCAGCTCCTCCGGCGCTTCGGCAGGAGCAGCCCAGAAGGTGAAGATCAATCTGGAGCAGCAAGCATTCAAGAAAGCAGCGTTGAACCGGTTGCCGGTCAACTTTGGACGCGAGTATTCCGGTGTATTCAATGGGGTAGTCGTGAATCTGCCGGCAGACCGTGTCGATGAACTGCTGCAAATGCCCGGTGTGAAGGCGATTTATCCCAATAGCACGGTATTTGCAACCGATATAGGGGAGACTGCAGAATCTGTTCTTCAACCGCCAAGCAGTACAAGCTTTATCGGAAGCGAGTTATTGTGGGCGGAGAATATTCGCGGAGAGGGCGTCAAGGTAGGGGTCATCGATACGGGAATTGCCTATGATCATCCTGATCTGACGGGGGCGGTAGTAAATCCTTCCGGATACTGGGGCTATGATTTCGTGAATGAGGATCTTGAACCTTATGAGACAACGAAGCAGGACTTTGAACAAGCGCAGGCTGCGGACCCGTCGATCCCGGAGGTCAATGAGAACGGAAAGCCTTACTACACTTCCCATGGAACACATGTGTCCGGGATCGTTGCCGGTCAAGGAACCGGTATCCCGGGAGAAGGGGCGGTTACGGGCGTAGCCCCGGAAGCGGAGCTATACGCCTATAAGGTGCTTGGTCCTTACGGCAATGGCTCGACCGAAGACGTGATTGCCGGGATTGAACGGGCTGTTGACGACGGGATGGATATTATTAATCTTTCGCTCGGCTCTGAGTCGAATAATGAGCGGTCCGCCGATTCGGTTGCGGTTAATAATGCAGTGAAGACAGGTGTCGTTGCCGTGGTCGCTGCGGGCAATTCCGGGCCGGATGAAGCGACTGTCGCTGATCCGGGAAGTGCGGAAATGGCGATTACTGTGGGAGCATCAAAACCGCCGCTGTTAACACCGATTGTGCAGGCCGAAACTGCGGAGGAAGATCTGGTCGGCAGCTTCTTTATGGAGACGTTCGATAAGTCCTTCGGAATTGAGGCATTGACTGATACGTATGAATTAGTGGACGTTGGGCTTGGCTATGAATCAGATTATGCAGGCAAGGATATGACGGGTAAAATCGCTTTGATCAAACGGGGCGAATTTTCCTTCGCAGATAAGGCCTTGTATGCTATCCAGTCGGGGGCATTGGCAGCGATTATTTACAACAATTCACCGGAAGCCCTGGAGAGCGGGACGTTGGGCGGCACGGATGTGACCATTCCAATCTATGCCTTGTCAGGCGTCTATGGCGACCAACTAGCATCGGCTCTGGCATCAGGTATCGTCAACGTTAATTTCGGCCAGACCATAGAGCAGGATACGATAGCAAGCTTCAGTGCGCGAGGTCCGTCAAAGCCGTCCTTCGATCTGAAGCCGGATATTTCGGCTCCAGGTGTATCTATTTTATCCAGTGTGCCGGAATATGAGGGCTGGTATGAAGCGCAAAATGGAACAAGCATGGCTGCTCCGCATGTGGCAGGTGCCGTTGCACTCTTGAAGCAGAAGTATCCGGACCTTGCTCCATCGGAGATTAAGGCATTGCTGATGAACAATACAGTCAAGCTTACGGATCGCACCGGTGCTCGATACACGCACATGGATCAGGGTGCAGGAAGAATCGCACTGGATCAGGTGTTGGACGCCCCGGCCATCGCTATGACAGAAGAGGCAACAGAGTCGGTTGAGCATAATTTGCCAACCACACATTACTCCGGCAGCTTGTCTTATGGTCATGTTGGCTTGGGAGGCACCTCCTCCAAGAGCGTGGTAATCAAGGATATCAAGGGAGTGGCGTCGAATTACAGCGTCCAATCCCTGTGGTATAGCGAGTCGGAAATCTCTCTCTCGGTTTCTTCCAATGATGTATCTGTTCCAGCAGGAGGAGAGCAGTCTATTGATGTTACGGTGACCGTGCCTGCCAGCACTACAGAAACCTATGCAGAAGGTGAACTCATTCTATCAAATCCGGCAAGCAGCCACATCATCCGGATGCCTGTTTCGATCTATGTCGGGGAAGCGCCAGAAGTGATTGTGGTATCCGATCTGGCGTTAACGCCGGAGATTATTTCGCCGAATGGGGATGGAGTACAGGATGCTGCGGATATTACCTTCACCATTCATGAATATACGGCTTATTTCTCGCTTGATTTATTCTCGGCAGCAGGACAATGGTTGGGCACGATTGTGGAAGCAGATGAGGGACTCTCGCCAAACAGCTATAAATTAAGCGGCTGGTCGCCTCCAATCCCGGATGAGTTGTATTTTGTCGTCCCATATGCAGGAACGTCGCTTCAAGAGGCAGAGCCTCTATTGAGTCAGGCAGCTCCATTAGTAATCGACACAGGAGCACCCGTTGCGGAGGTATTCGGAGAATTGGAGCACACCGGCGGATTGCCGGAGGGTACGATTCGTGGACAGGTAACGAGTGATCTGCTTATTGATTTATTTGTGCTGCAAAGAGGTCTTGCGTACGGGGATGTAATCGGTGTGGCCGCTTTGTATCAGGATGCGAACGGGGAATGGATTCAGTCAGACGGCAGTATTGATGCAGGCGGCCGATTTACAATTCAGGTGCCGGTACAGCCTGGCCGCAATCAATATGAGGTGTATGTGTATGATTTGGCAGGCAATGGTGCAATTGAGCCGGTTCAAGTCATTGAATACAACAACGGGGGGCAAGTCGTTCCAGCCACTCCCGGAGCTGTCGGCAATCATCAGCCGTTCAATCTGGACCTGTTCTTCACGGTTCCTGAAGCCGTTTATTCTGCCAGCATAGAGCTTCAATACAGTACGAGTCTGACGCTGACCGGAATTCAGGCGGGGCCGGAGCTCGAAGCGCACCAGGCACTGCATCAGCCGGATACACCGCTGACCTTAGTTGGTACTCCGCTTGATGCAAGCGGCGCGACAGCCCGTTATGAATACTTCATCAGCCTGGAAGGAACGGACGGCTATTCAGGCTCCGGCTCACTAGGCAGGTTGACGTTCGAGGCAAGCGAACCAGGTTATTATGTGATTGAATTGTCCAAGGTGGTTCTAAGAGACCGGGCCGGCCATGAGATTCCTGTGCAGGTTTCGCCAATAGCAGTTATTTATGTTCACTAAGGCGTGATAAAAGAAAAAGGGCTTCCCAAAGGACTTGATCTGGCGGGAAGCCCCTTCTATGTTAAGAGACTGGCATGCAACGAAAGGCGAAGGACGAGTTAGATGGGGCAACGTGTGAAGTGTACTTTCGATCGCTGTTGTTCGCAGATTTCTTTAATTGGACTAAGTTCTAACAAGGGAGAAATCCGCTCACAAAGGCGAACGCTCCGCTTTATGCTTCCGAAGTAGCTTTCTTACAGAAATCTTGTAACACTTCACACTTATGCCCAGATCACTTCGCCTCTGCAGTTCAAGTACAATGCAATTGGCAAATAACTAAGCCTAAGCTGCATCGCAATAAGCTGCATCGCAATAAGCTGCAATGGAAATAAGCTAGTCCCCCGTACCATGCAAGCAGGTACTGCACGCAAGCCTTGGGCAAAGCACACACAGCACTTTGCACGATTCTTTTTTCGCCGGAGGCATACATATCGACCGTGCCTGGAATTGCGCTCCGTCTCACACGCAGGCGCTTATGGCGGGCGCCCATGTAGCGAAACAAGCGCCGAAAAGCAATAAATAGCAGGAGCGGGCGCTCATGCGGAGAAATAAGTGCCGAAAAGCAATTAAATAGCAGGAGCAGGCGTCCATGCGGAGAAACAAGTGCCGAAAGGCAATTAAATAGCAGGAGCGGGCGCCCATGCGGAGAAACAAGCGCGCAATTAAATTGCAGTCACAGCGTTCCGGCCTTGCTCGAAACATCGCTTGTCCAATTGGCATTCCAGTCTTGCTTCGAACTTCACTCGCCCTACCTGACCAACCTCATTCTGGTCACGGTCCAGTGAAGTATTTATTGCATCAGCACCATCCGGCGCCTCATATGCCGGATGAACGAGCCTGCATGTATAACGAGCCTGTATGTATATTGAGCGATTCAAGTGCTTTGCCACTGCATGGAGGGGCCGTGTGAGAGCTACTATCATGCATTCGGCAGCTATAAAGCCGGACTAAGAGCCTGCGTAAAAAGGGTATAAGTGAGAAGGTTGCTGCAGAAGCGGAGCGTTCGCCTTTGTGAGTGGATTTCTACCTTATGATGGCTTAGTTCAATCCAAGAAATCCGCGAACAACAGCGATCGAAAGCAACCTTCACACGTTACCCCGGCACGCAGAAACGTTAGCTGTTTTATACTTGCTGCACTTGCAATTACTCAGGAAGAGACACGGATGGGTCTTCCTGAACAAGAATGACCTCGGCATTCGTGATGCCTGGCATAGAGAGTGCCATCACCATGGAGTGAAAGGCTGTGATTTTCATACCTGGCTTCAGCACGGTATCTCCGCCGATAACAGGAATGATAACCGTATCGTCCGACAGATTCAGTACAATGTCGTTCTCTTTGACCGAATCGGAGCCGACATTGACATAGACTTTGCCTTCCCCTGCAAAATCCGAAGCTTCAATGGTGCCTTCTACCTTCGGCGCTTCTCCCTTTCGCACGATAATTTTATCGGCATGGGATTGAGCCGGATAGATCATGATCATGACTTGAGGATAGAAGGCTTGTACATAAGCTCCTTCCTTCAAGGCTTCCTTGTTCAATACATTGCCTTCCTCGTCAACGATCTGCGTTGCTTCATCCACGCTTAGAATAATGTAATTGGTGCCTCCTTGCTCCAGCGGGTGACCGGCCACGGTCATTTTTCCGTCGTTATAGGAGGTGATAATTCCATCTGTACCGGGCGCTTCTTGTTCTGCCTCATTTTCTTCAGCAATCTCCGTGTTTACACGGATATAGCTAGCTACGGCCTGTACGGGGAAACTTTCCATGACTTCCGGACCATAGAAAGCTCTCAGCGTCATCCCGCTTTGAATTTTATCTTCGGTGATCGGGTTGCCGTTTTGATCCAGCAGCTTGGTCTGGTCTCCGACTCTCAGAATGATCTCTTGATCGTTGCCGCTGTAAGTATCCGTGCCCTTGACGAGAAAACCAGCCTTAGAAAGAGAATCTACTGTACCGTCAATAGCCGTGAACGTATAATCTTGAACAACCAGGGTTAACAAGGTGCCGCGGGCAGGCAGGCTCTTGGTAATATTGGGGCCGTAAAAGGCTTTGACGACCCGCTTTTCATCAATCACCGTTTTCAGCGGTACTGTTTTTCCTTTAGCATCAATAATCTTGGTATCCTTGGTAATGGAAAGGATGATCTCGCTCTGGTCAGTCGCGGCAAGGCCCCGGCCGGTCACCGTAATGAATTTGCCTGATTGGTCATTCTGAAATTCGGTAATCAATCCCATGGTTGCAGGGACAACTTTAGACTCCGGCTGTATCTGGGCGGAGATAGGTTGAATCGTGTCCACAGGTTGAGTCTGTGCAAATGCCGCGATCGGAAGGGCAGTCATCGCGAGCACGGATACAGCCGCAATTGTCTTGTTCATTTTCTTCATCTCTTCGATCCTCCAGTTATAAGGTCCAGTTGTTTTTTGGAATCATGCCTATACTTTCCAGACGAAAAACGGGTAAAAAGGTTGCAGCTGCAAAAACAGAAGAACTAATGATTGTAGAATCGTCTGAAGTCTTATATTCTGTTTGGTGAAGAAGGTGAATGAACATGCCCGGTTTAAAAGAGATGATTCTGCAATTGTTCCTTACCCTGTTGCCGTTCTTATGCTACAACGTGTATTACCGTAACAAGGCGCATAACTATTCCCCAGCGTTCATCCTGCTGACCACCGGGATCAGTCTTTTTTTATCCATGACCTTCAACAAGGTGGCCGTTAACGGCTTCATCTATGATGCCCGGTATATCCTGATGTTCTTCGGTCTGTTATTCGGGGGACTACGTATAGGCTTTGTGCTGCTTGCCGGGTTCATGGTGTATCGTCTATACCTGGGGGGGCCTGGCGTAGAGATCGCCATGGGGACGATTCTGGTATCGTTCCCGGTTTCGATTCTGCTCAGTCATCTATACCGCAGAGTGAAGCGAAGACCGTTATTTTTCGTGGTCTCCGCACTGCTTATTTCGCTGATTCCGACAGTAATGCTCTATCTATACAATCCTGATATTTTACAGGAAAGTCTTCTGTTTTATTTACTCTACGTGCCCCTTCTGAACTTTATAGGAATATGGCTGCTGCTCTCTCTCTTTCAGCGGGCGGTGATTGATAAGAATCTGTCGATCATCTATGCGCAGAAGGAAAAGCTGGAGACGATCGGCCAAGTTGCGGCCTCGCTGGTCCATGAGGTAAGAAATCCTTTGACTGCCGTAAAAGGATTTTTGAAGCTGATTAGCGAGACCTCGGGCAATCAGGAGAAGGTGCACAGATACATTGAGATTTGCGTTAGCGAAATGGAGCGGGCGGAATATATTCTCTCTGAGTATCTGGCAATCACCAAGCCGTCCACCGACCGACGGGAGCAGGTTAATCTGAACGCGATTCTGCAAATTACGGCGGATGTCATGCGCCCGTATGCAAATATGAACAATGTAGAGCTCCAACTTCAGCATGAGGATGGGGGCTGCAGAGTGATGGGGAATCCGGAGAAGATTAAGCAGGTGCTGATGAACCTGATTAAAAATGCAATTGAAGCCTGCTATGATACGGAAAATGCGGTTGTGTCCCTAACGCTTGAGCCCCTTGATAACGAGGCCCTTCTCTATGTGCGGGATAATGGCATCGGGATGAGCAGGGAGCAGGCTGAGCGTCTGGGCTCCGTCTTTTACTCGACAAAGACAACCGGTACCGGGCTGGGATTGGCTTTCTCTTATCAGGTCATTGAGGAGCTGGGAGGAAGTGTGCAGGTTCGAAGCGAGCCGAGGCAAGGGACGGAATTTGCCATCACCCTGCCGCTTTGTGAGCCTTCGGCCAACGCTGTCTAGCTGGGTAGCTGGGAGGCTGCTCCTTCTCTGTCCTAACTTAAGAGCTGCCCGCATATCCTTGAAGCAAGGAGTGTGAGGCGTGTGAGCGTAGAGGACAAGAAGCTGGATGGAATTGCAGAACGGTACTTTGAGATCAAAGTGCTGCAAAAGGAGCTGGATCAGGAACTCTCAGAGCTCCGGCAACAGATTTTAGACAGCTGTAAGGAGCAGGACTCGAACCGCTTGGAGCTGGAGAATTATGAGATCAAACTGATTGTCCAGCAGCGAAGAGAATATGACGAGAACCGATTATATGAGACCCTGCCCGATCTGGAGCTGTGGCGGATGCTGTCCAAGCCGGATAACAGTAAGATTTCCAGTCTGATCAAGCTTAAGATTATTTCCGAAGAGAAGATCAAAGACACGTATGCTGTGAAAAATGTGACCGTGGTACAGGTGGACAAAAAGTAGCCGGCTTATTGACAATCAGGGAAAATATGGATAGATTAATAACCAAGTGAATAAGAAATTCCACTAGGGGAGCCGGCAGCGGCTGAGACAAGAGTGATCTTGGACCCTTTGAACCTGATCTAGTTCGTACTAGCGTAGGGAAGTGGAGCCGGTCAACTTTTCGATCTGTCCGATTTATCGGCACTTCGTCGATCAGTCAACAGCCGCTCCGCTATCGGGGCGGCTTTTTCGCGTGGATTTTGATTATTCCAATTCAAGGATTGACGGAGGTGGGGAAATGAGCTTTACCGAGCAACTGCGCAAGGAAAATGACGACTTGTTCGCAGCGATCTTCAAGCATCCCTTTGTAAGGGGAATAGCCGGAGGGAAACTGGACAGGGAGCAGCTGATCCATTATGTGAAGCAAGATTATGAATATTTGAATGCGTTTATGCGAATCTATGGAATTGCGATTTCAAAATGCTCCCGGCGGGAAGACATCGCTATGTTTCAAGAGCAGATCGGGTTTATTCTTCACAGCGAGGTGCATCCGCATCAGAATTTTTGCACGGCGGCCGGGGTGCGCTATGAGGAGCTTCAGGGAGATCCGCTTGCTCCGTCGGCGCATCATTATATCCGCCATATGCTGACGGTGGCACATGAGGGGAGCCTCGGCGAAATAGCAGCCGCCCTGCTGCCTTGTCCCTGGACGTATGTCGAAATCGGACAACGGCTCATGGCCGAATTGCCGCCGCAAGAAGCTCACCCGTTCCGGGAGTGGATCGAATTTTACGGCAAGCTGTCCGGAGGAAGCACGGAGCGGTTATGCGAGCTTGCGGATCGCTTGGCGGCGGAGGCTACCGCCGGCGAACGGGCGCGTATGGCCGAGCATTTCCGTCATAGCTGCCAACTGGAATATATGTTTTGGGATATGGCCTGGCGGGTGGAGACATGGCCGGTAGAATCGAATACTTTGGTGAAGGGTTGATGATGATGAATTGGAATATGGGCAAGAGTTCAAGCATTCCGGAGAACGAATTCGCAGGATTGATCACGAAATTGCAGCAGGTAAAGCCGCTCGTCCATAACATGACTAACGTTGTGGTGACCAATTTTACGGCCAACGGGCTCTATGCGCTGGGGGCTTCTCCGGTAATGGCCTATGCGCCTGAGGAGGTGGCCGACATGGCTGCCCAGGCGGGTGCGCTGGTATTGAATATCGGGACGCTCAGCCGGGAACAGGTGGATGCGATGATCCTGGCCGGCCAAGCCGCAAACGCTGCAGGGGTGCCGGTGCTGCTGGATCCGGTCGGAGCGGGAGCCACGAGGTTTCGCACGGAATCGTCCCTCCGCATCCTGCGGGAAGTACGTATCTCGCTCCTGCGCGGAAACGCCGCCGAGATCGCCCAATTACTCGGCGAGAACCTGGCGATCAAAGGCGTGGATGCCGGGGAGAACAGCGGTGCTGATCAAGCAGGGATTGGGCGAAAGGCGGCGAAGCAGTTCGGTTCGGTTGTTGCGGTCACCGGTAAGGTGGATGTGATTACGGACGGCAGTATTTCCCGGATCATTAGCGGAGGGGATGCTTTGCTTACACAAGTGACGGGGA
This sequence comes from Paenibacillus apis, assembly GCF_018333295.1. Taxonomy (NCBI): domain Bacteria; kingdom Bacillati; phylum Bacillota; class Bacilli; order Caryophanales; family Paenibacillaceae; genus Paenibacillus; species Paenibacillus apis. The sequence goes on along the minus strand of NZ_BORS01000009.1, from coordinate 75,785 downwards.
CGGGGTGCTTGCTGACCTCGGTGCTCGGAGCCTTCGCAGCTGTAGAACCCGACCTGAGGCGGGCAGGGACGGCAGGTTTAGCCTTTTATGGCGCCGCAGCCTCCCGGGCAGCGGAGCGGACAGCCGCTCTCGGGCCAGGCAGCTTCCAGACGGCATTCCTGGATGAATTGGCCAAGCTGCATCCGCATTCCCTAAAAGGTCATGCGGCGGTTGCCGAATTCTCGGCCGCGGAAGCGGGAGGATGGCTGTGAACGGAATGACACTGGCTAGAGCACTGACGGTGGCCGGCTCGGACAGCGGCGGCGGAGCGGGGATCCAGGCGGATCTGAAAACCTTTCAGGAGCTAGAAGTCTATGGGATGTCGGCTATAACGGCTGTGACGGTGCAGAATACGTTAGGCGTCAGCGGGGTCTATCCTCTGCCGGCACAAGCAGCGGCGGAGCAGATCCGCAGCGTCGCCGAGGACCTTGGCGTAGATGCCGTCAAGACGGGAATGCTGTTCGATGCGGAGGTCATTCATGCCGTGGCTGCGGAATTCAAAAGCCAAGGCATGAAGCGCATCGTTGTCGATCCCGTCATGATCGCCAAGGGAGGAGCCTCATTGCTGCAGAGCGATGCGGTGAAGGAACTGAAGGAGGTGCTGCTTCCGCTGGCAGCGGTTGTGACGCCGAATCTCCCGGAAGCGGAGGTGCTGGCTGGTATGCCGATACACAGTTTCCGGGACCGTCGGGAAGCGGCGGTCAGAATTTCTGATCTGGGGCCAGGTCTGGTCATTATCAAGGGCGGTCATGAGGCTCTTGACTCCGGCCCGGGGGAGCAGCAGGTAGTCGATCTGCTGTATGACGGGCAGCATTTTACGGAGCTAAGCTATCCGCGAATCCAGACACCGCACACGCACGGCACTGGCTGTACGTTCTCGGCGGCGCTGACGGCAGGCTTAGCCAAGGGGCTGCCCGGCATCGAAGCGGCCGCGCTTGCCCGCCGCTTCATTCAGGCGGCTATCGAGGACGGGCTCGGCCTTGGACAGGGGCATGGTCCGACGAATCATTGGGCATACCGCCGCAGACAGGCGGTGCTTGGCTGATGGACGGGCATATCAATTCGGGGAGCCGCTTCAATGCTCACGGCCGGAAGATTTCTGCGGATGTGATGCGCGAGTGTTTGAAGGTCTATCTTGTCATCGGGAGTGCGAACTGTCAGGATGATCCGTTGTACGTAATCCGGGAGGCGCTGGCGGGCGGGGCGACCATGGTCCAGTATAGGGAGAAGGGCGACGGTTCGCTGACTGGAGCAGCCAGGATAAAGCTGGGGCTTCAGCTTCAGGAGCTCTGCCGGAAGGCGGGCGTTCCCTTCATTATTAACGATGATGTGGAGCTGGCCCTGCAGCTCCAGGCAGACGGAGTGCACATCGGACAGGAGGACGCGGATGCCGAATGGGTACGTTCCCGGATCGGAGGGGGAATTCTGGGCGTTTCGGTTCATCGGTTGGAGGAAGCGAAGCGTGCGGTTCAGCAAGGAGCCGACTATTTGGGGATCGGGCCGATTTATCCGACGTCCTCCAAGCCGGACGCTCACGCCGTCCACGGCCTGCAAATTTTGCCCGGGCTGCGCCAGGCGGGCATTCATCTTCCTCTCGTCGGCATCGGAGGTATCACGCTGGAGCGTGCCGGGGAGGTGATATCAGCCGGTGCGGACGGCATTGCCGTGATATCGGCCGTGGCAGGGCTTCCGGGCGATCAGGTGCGGAATGCCGTGCAGCAACTCAGGACGCGAATAAATCGATAGGGATGAGGAATCCGTATTGACATAAAAATAGAGGAAATTTAATATAGAACTATAAGATTAGCACTCTAAACTTTAGAGTGCTAATAATTTTGCAGGCGAAGAAAGGAAGGAGCAGTACCATGGACAAGAAGCAGTTCAAAGCGGAATCCAAACGACTTCTGGAGATGATGATCAACTCCATCTATACGCAGCGGGAAATCTTTCTCCGGGAATTGATCTCCAACAGCAGTGATGCTATTGACAAGATCTATTACAAGGCATTGACAGACGAGAATCTGACGTTCAACAAGGATGACTATTTCATTCGATTGAAGGCGGACAAGCAGGCTCGGACGCTGACCATTTCCGATACGGGGATCGGAATGACGAAAGAAGAACTGGAGAATAACCTTGGCATTATCGCCAATAGCGGCTCTTTTGCCTTCAAGAATGAGAACGAAGCGAAGGACGGACATAATATCATCGGTCAATTCGGCGTCGGCTTCTACTCCGCCTTTATGGTTGCAGACAAGGTTACGGTCATCAGCCGGGCGTTGGGCAGCAGTGAAGCCTATAAATGGGAGTCGGAAGGAACGGATGGGTACACGATCTCCGAGACGGAGAAGGAGAGTGTCGGTACCGATATTATTTTGACCATTAAAGAGAATACCGAAGATGATCAGTACGATGAATATCTGGAGGAGTACCGCCTGAGATCCATCATCAAGAAATACTCCGACTTCATCCGTTATCCGATCAAGATGGAGGTCACCACCCAGCGGCCTAAAGAGGGTGCGGAAGGCGAGTTCGAGGAGGTTCAGGAAGAGCAGACGGTTAACAGTATGGTTCCGATCTGGCGCAAGAATAAGAGTGAGTTGACAGATGAGGACTATGAGAATTTCTACATGGAGAAACGCTACGGCTTTGACAAGCCGGTGTCTCATATCCATATCAAGGCCGACGGAGCGGTTGTCTATAACGCTATCCTCTTCATTCCAGAGAAGACTCCGTTCGACTACTACACCAAGGAATATGAAAAAGGGCTGGAGCTCTATTCCAACGGCGTGCTGATTATGAACAAATGCGGCGATCTGCTCCCGGACTATTTCAGCTTCGTCAAGGGGATGGTCGACTCCGAGGATCTGTCGCTGAACATTTCGCGGGAAATGCTCCAGCATGACCGTCAACTCAAGCTGATTGCGAAGAACATCCAGAGCAAGATCAAGAGCCAATTGCTGGCGCTGCTCAAGGATGAGCGTGACAAGTACGAGCAGTTCTATGACTCGTTCGGACGCCAGTTGAAGTTCGGCGTATACAATGATTATGGTATGAACAAGGATGTGCTTCAGGATTTGCTGTTGTTCACATCCTCGAAAGAGAAGAAGCTGGTTACGTTGGATGAGTACGTATCCCGGATGCCGGAGGATCAGAAGTACATTTACTATGCAACCGGTGAATCGGTAGACCGGCTGGAGAAGCTGCCGCAGACGGAAATGGTGCTGGATAAGGGCTATGAGATCTTGTACTTTACGGATGATATCGATGAATTCGCCATCAAGATGATCATGACCTACAAGGAGAAGGAATTCAAATCCGTATCCAGCGGGGATCTCGGCATCGAATCCGAATCCGATGAACAGGATGCGAAGGAAGGCGACAGCGAGCATCAGGAGCTGTTCGAGGCCATGAACACCCTGCTTAGCGGCAAGGTGAAGAACGTCAAGGCATCGAAGCGACTGAAGAGTCACCCTGTCTGCCTGTCGGCTGAAGGCGAATTGTCCATTGAGATGGAGAAGGTGCTGAATGCGATGCCGAACGGCCAGGAGGTCAAGGCAGATAAAGTGCTGGAGATTAACGTCAACCATGAAGTCTTCCGTTCCCTGAAAGAGGCGTATGCAGGGGACAAGGACAAGCTTGCTCTGTACACCAGCCTGCTCTACAATCAGGCACTTCTAATTGAAGGTCTGCCAATCGAGGATCCGGTAGAGTTCACGAACAATATCTGCAAGGTCATGGCGTAAAAATATTTCACGGCAGCCGCGCTGGTTTTCAAACGCGGCTGCCGCTTTGTTATGTTCTTGGACTTCAGACGGTGAATCCGAACTGATGAGAGGAGGCCGGGGTCGTCGACAAAGCCCGGGATATGATACACTTAGACTGGTGAAAACAGTGTAAGGAGAATGGACATGGCACTTGAAATTGAACGCAAGTTTCTGATATCGGAATTTCCGAAGGCTTTCCTTGAGGATGGCAGCATCGTCCTGGTCAAGGAGCAGGTCATCGATCAGACCTACCTGGCTTTGGATAAAGATCAGGAGCTCCGGGTACGGAGAATCAAGGATTTGGCTACAGGGGACATCAGCTATACACATACCTTCAAACGGGGATTCGGACTAGCTCGGGAGGAAGTAGAGTATCCGATTTCTGCGGGGATTTACGAGCAAATGATTCATAGCCGCGGGGCAATTCCGCTGGTGAAGAAGCGGACAACGGTCAAATGGAATGATTATATGCTGGAGATTGACGATTATCATCAGATTAAACTGATGGTGCTGGAGATTGAATTCGAATCGGAGGAAGAGGCGACAAGCTTTGAACCGCCGGAGTGGTTCGGCCAGGATATCAGTACCGATAAGCAGTACAGCAATAAGAAAGTATGGAGAGATTTGCAATCCCGCAAGCATCTGTAGATTATAAATGACATGAGGAAATTACGGCGCTGCTTCCCTACAGAAAGTGAACGAAAAAAAGTTGGACGGAACTTAGGTCTCGTCCAACTTTTATTTGGGAGCTGACTGGACAGCCCCAAGCAAGCTTTTAGTATGGTTCAGAAGACTATTCCAGGGCGAGCCTGCTGTTGTCTTTTAAAAGGAACCCGTAGTTGTTCTGCACGAACTCCAGTACTTTATCGCAAATGATTTGATGTCCGGCCTCATTGGGATGAATGCCGTCCGAGCATAGAAACTTGGTAAAGTCGGGATGCTCAAGAAAGGCGCCGCGCACATCGATATATTTGGTCTTTGTCATCTCGGCAACCTTCACGATCATGGTGTTGTATCTTTCCTGCCACCAATAGATCTTGGTAATGCTGCCAAGCCATTTTAAGATGTTCTGTTCAGCGACGGGATCATTTTTGCTGACCCATTTGAAGTAGCTGTCCGCATTAAGCGGGGGAAGACTCATCAGAATCGGCGTAATGTATTCGGAACGCAGGAAGGAGATGGTCTCCGTCAGCATTTTCTCGAACATATTAAAATCCGTCTTGGGAAGATGCTCCGCATCGGGATTCAGTGCGATCTCATCCCAGTTGAAATCACAGTCATTGCCGCCGTATTCAATCAGTACAATATGCGGCTTCTCCTTCTGGATATCCTTCTTCAAGTTGGTGACGCCCTTGATCAAGGTATTGCCGAAGCGCGCGGTATTTCGCACCGCACCCATCATTTTTTCCTGCAGGAGCGTTACATAATTATTTTCTAACAGTACATATTTTTTGCGTATCTCGTCATAAATGACACCTTTAGAGATGGAATCCCCGGTAATCATATATTTGGTTGCAGCGATTGCGTTAATTACATTCTGGTTGTCTCTGTTCATGAGAATCACCCCGCTTCATATCCTGATAACCTTATTTTAGTTGAGCGTGGAGATCGAAGCAAGGCGAATCTGCATCTACGGCAGTCTTTTGCTCGACCCAGATGTCCTGACTTCGGATACTCCAAGCTAGACATAGACTGTACAGAGTGAGAGAATACTAAGGAGATCATGTTTAAAAAGGGAGGACATTTCTTTGCTTCGATTCGGAATTGTCGGAACGAACTGGATCACGGAACGTTTTATTCAAGCGGCGGAAGAGACTGAGCAATTTGAACTGAAAGCGGTATACTCACGGACGGAGGAGAAGGGGAGAGCATTTGCCGCGAAATACAACAACCAACCTGAGGTATACACCGATTTAACAGAGATGGCTTCAAGCGATGAACTGGATGCTGTCTATATTGCTAGCCCGAACTCGCTGCATGCCGAACAGGCGATTGAGTGCATGAAGCATGGCAAGCATGTATTATGCGAGAAGCCCCTGGCGTCGAATGTAAAAGAGGTTCAAGCGATGCTGCAAACGGCGAAGGATCATGACGTATTGCTAATGGAAGCAATGAAGTCGACGCTGATGCCGAACTTTAGAGTCATTGCGAACAACTTATATAAGATCGGACGAGTACGGCGTTATTTTGCAAGCTATTGCCAATACTCCTCCAGATTTGATGCCTTCAAGCAAGGAACAGTACTTAATGCATTCAAGCCGGAGTTCTCCAATGGAGCGCTGATGGATCTTGGCATTTACTGTATTTATCCGATGGTAACCCTGTTCGGGAAGCCGGAGCAGGTTCAGGCAAGCGGAATTATGCTCTCCTCCGGTGTGGATGGTGAGGGAAGCATTCTCATGCGTTATCCAGACATGGACGGGGTCGTGATGTATTCCAAGATCGCGGATTCCTATGCCCCCGCAGAGATTCAAGGGGAGAACGGAACCCTGGTTATCGACAAGATCAATCAGCCTTATGATGTGAAAATCTATTATCGTGACGGGACGATTGAGGATTTGCGCCAGCCGCAAATGCAAGAGTCCATGTTCTACGAGGCAAGGGAGTTCATTGAGCTGATCCAGACCGGCAGAAGGGACAGCACAGTCAATACGTTGCACAACTCGTTGATTGTGGCAGAGATTATGGAGGAAGCCCGGCACCAGATGGGACTGACCTTCCCGGCGGATTTGCGCTAATCGAATTGCGCTGCGAGCTCATTTTTGCGATCTTGTGCGAGAGCGCAGTAACAGCCCATAAAACCGACCGATGATCCTGCCTGCGTGTAGGGGCAACGTGTGAAGTGTGCTTACGATCGCTGTTGTTCGCGGATTTCTTTGATTGAAATAGTAGGGTAGAAATCCACTCACAAAGGCGAACACTCCGTTTCTACAGCACACCTCACACTTATGCCCATTACGCAGGCAGTTTAGTTCGGCTTTATAGTGCTGAATCACCGCACTCTCTATGCTGCGAGTGCATTCGAACAGTGAATAGACTACACAGCATCATCATTGGGGATACCCAATTTCATCAAGCCCGCATAGCAAGGGTTATTTCAGTAGATTAAGCAATACCCGCCAAGTACGCATGCGTACACCTCGCACCGAGCGCAGTTTTCAGCGCGCGGTGTTTCGCATCATGACGGTGATCCGATTCGTCGACCGCATGAAAATATAGACCGTACGCATGTAGTGAAAAAAGTTACCTTAAATTCAGTGGAAATGCTAGAAATGCGGATATAGTGAAATTTTTGTACTTAAATTTGACTAAAACGTGGGTTTGGTTAGTTACTGGCGATCTAAGGTAAGTTTTTTCACTAAAAGTGAGTTCGAGCGTCAAATGAAGAATTTAAGGTAAGTTATTTCATTGGAGCGCGACCAGTTGGGGCTGAATAAGCGGGATGAGTGAAGCTCGGAACAAGGCCGAAGCAACGTGCGAGCGGGCGCAACTCCAGGCGCCCAGTATTCCATTGGGCTGTGCGTAAAGTGAATCGCGCGGACTTCCATTCGTAATGCCTAGCTAAGGAGAGCCTGGCGCAAGGGGAGTGGGGAGGAGGCTTGCACGGAGTATCCTGCTTGCTACAGATGGTAAGCTTATTGCAATGCAGCTATGACGCAGTCATGTGCAAACTGCATTGTATTTGAAGTTAAACTGCGAAGGCCAAGTGATCAGGGCATAAGTGTGAAGTGTTACAAGCTTTCTGTAAGAAAGCTACTTCGGAAGCATCAAGCGTCAGCGTTCGCCTTTGTGAGCGGATTTATCCCTTGTTAGAACTTAGTCCAATCATAGAAATCCGCGAACAACAGCGATCGAAAGCACACTTTCCAAAAGTACAGCCGCCTCGCGCCAATACAAAGGCTGCTGCCCACACCCAACCGGAATCCGGCGGGGTGGGTGGGGCAGCAGCCTTTTTGCGCTGAGATTAGCGCTTGATATACATTTTGCTGTAGTATTCCTCCAGCATCCGCTTGGTGGCAAATGCCTCACGCGTCGTCTCGATGCTCTTGCGCATCATTTCTACCCACTTGGCACGGTTCTCATAATAGGTTGGCAGCACCCGGTTCAACAGGGTATCATACAGTGCGTCACTGTCATGCTGGTCAAGGACAGCAAAGTCGGTCGTCTCGAAGCCATCGCCGATTTGCCAGCCATTCTCCCCGTCGATGCAGGCTTCCGGCCACCAGCCGTCCAGAATAGAGCAGTTCAGTACGCCGTTCATTGCAGCCTTCATGCCGGAGGTGCCGCTGGCTTCCAGCGGTCTGCGCGGGTTGTTGAGCCAAATATCGGAGCCTCTTGTTAATTGGGCGCCGATCGTCATGTCATAGTTCTCAAGGAAGACGACACTCTTTGGATATTTCTTCATCATGGCTACAAGATTGCTGACGATTTTCTTGCCTGTGTCGTCCAATGGGTGCGCCTTCCCGGAGAAGACAATCTGAATTTTGCCGGACTCCAGGTAAGGCTCAATGATCTCAGGCTGGGAGAAAATCAAGTCACTGCGTTTGTACGGAGCGGCACGGCGGGAGAATCCGATCAGCAGGTTCTCTTCATTCAGTGCAATGCCCGAACGCTCCTGAATAAACGCGATCAGCTCACGTTTGATCTCCATGTGCGTCTTCCACAGATCTCCGCCATTTTCATATGCGGCCGTCATCCGATCATCCACCCAGGTTGGCGTATGAATGGCATTGGTGATTCCGATGATCTTCGAGCGTCCGGCGACTTCCTTCCACATTTTGTTGGAGGTATCCGCATGGAGGGCTGCAACCCCGTTGGAAATACGGGACAGGCGCAGACCGGCCACCGTCATGTTGAACGGGCTGCCACCGATGCGCTCCATTTGATCACGTGTCAAGCCGTTAAATGCCGTCATATATTCCAGACGATCCAGGGGATGCGTCTCATTTCCTTCCTTGATTGGCGTGTGCGTCGTGAAGACAACCTCTTCGCGTGTAGCCGTCCAAGCCTCTTCAAAGGTTCGCCCGGCACACATCTTCTCGCGGATCAGCTCCGTGGCTGCCAATGCCGCATGCCCCTCATTAAAGTGATAGACATCGATTGGAATCTGAAGCGCACGCATTGCCTTTACACCGCCAATACCAAGCACGATCTCCTGAGCAATCCGTTCCTCGCCGAACCATCCGTACAACTGCCCGGTAATCCAGGCATCGCCATTTTCAGGAATGTCCGTATCGAGCAAGTAGAGCGGGTTGTTGCCAAAATGCTCTGTCTTCCAGACTTTGCAGACGACATCGGTATTTCGTACCTTCACCGTAACCTTGACCCCGGTATCTTCCAAAAAATCATATACATAGTTGTGATAAGTATCGTACGGCTTGCCATGCTCATCAATCCGCTGATCGGTGTACCCCTGCTTCCATTTGATGCCGATGGCTACAATCGGCGCCTCAATATCTTTGGCTCCCTTGATGTAATCCCCGGCTAAAATTCCTAGCCCTCCTGCATACATCTTAAAATCGGAATGCAGCCCGTACTCCATGCTGAAGTACGCTACAGTAGGCAATTTTTTTTCACTCATTGCAAAAGCCTCCTCGTATTTTTTCATAAATACACCGGCAGATGGTTTCGCTCAGAAAGTAGATGAATTTGTGCAAACGTTTGTCCGATAGAAAGCAGCTTGCCAATGTGAAAGCGATTTCGAGGATTATTTTAGCATATTTTATGACGGATGCGATAGGAAATTACACCGATCAACCCAAATTTTTTTAAAAATTTATAAAAATCATTATGAATTTAGGAATGTGTTCTCTTTTTTGAGATCAAACGTTTGCATTGCGAGGCGAATTTGGAGTGGCCCTAACGATTCCGGGAAAGGTGAACCTGCTGTGCTTAATCCACTGGGTCGACGTCTAGGAATACTCGCATTTCATCCGCGACCGACTGAATATCCTCAAGACCAAGCTGCAGATAGAGGTAGCCTTCCGCATGCTGCTTTTGCATTGCCCGGCGTTTAATAAACTTGGGACTGGCTTCGCCGCTGTCCTCATCATAAACAAGCAGAATACCGTCACTTTTTCGCAGCAGCAGATCATCCCGGGCAGAGAACTGCCAAGGTCCCAGATAGCCTTCTTTGCTGATGGATGCAAAATAATCCACTTTAGAAATCAAATCGCGGAAATAATGTTGCTTCTCCTCGCTCCACTGCTCCTCCTGACTCTGGAAGGCGGTAATGATGGCGCATTTTAACTCGGGATATTCAAGCTTCAATTCCAGAACCGCCTCGCAGGCCCACAGATCGACGCCATATTGCCCCGGTGTGAGCACCCATTCCAGGCCTTCTTCAGCCAGCGGCAGGAGACGGTCCCTGATCGCCTTGCGTATGTAAGGGATTCCTTCATGCTTATTATTATAGATCCCCAATTCATGGGCGCGATAGCCGGTAATAAGAAGATTCTTCACTAGTAGTCATTCCTTTCGATTGCAGGGCAGTCCAACAAATCTCACAGCTTGTTTGACTATTATATCACTGTTCTGATCACAGGGTTTATGCTAGTCTGTCACTATAAATGGATATTACTGGAGCGTGAATGATGAACAAGCGGTATTTTAAAGGCCTTATTCTCTGGATGGTTCTTGTGCTAACTGCATGCGGGGCGGGGGAATCTGCAACTGATCATGAAGAGGCAGGTCCTAGTGAAAGCCGCACTCTCTTAACCGCAGGTGAAGTAATTCGTCAAGTGGCTGATACCTTTGAAGAGGCAGTCAGCTACTCCGTGAAGGGTGAAACTCAGCAAGAACTAGAGAGAACCCTAAATGGAGAAGTATCAATCATGAAGTCGGAAATGATAACGGAAGCCCAGTGGATCAAGCAGCCGCTTCAATATCATTTGCTGGGGGAGATCAAGACAGAAGGAATGCAACCTATGACAATAGAGGAATATTTTATTCCAGGTACAGGCCGCTTCTCTAGCATCGGAGAAAATGGCTGGGTCAAGCTCGCAGGCGAGGAGCTGGACGGGGAGATAATCGATATACAAATGTACTCGCAAAATCTGGAGGAACTGCTGGACATGCTAGAGAGACTGCAGGGCGATGTGCTTTTTACGCAGGAAGGCAATTATTATGTGATGACGCTTGAGCTTCCTGAGGAAGAGCTTGTGCGGATAGACGAGATGACGAACGCAGGTCTGGAAGCGAACGAGTCCTCAAACGCGCCCTCATTGACAGCCGCTTATTCAGTAAAGAAGATGAAAGTAGGCTTCAAGGCCAATAAGGACAGCCTTTTGCCACATGAATTATCGATGGAGAGTGAGACGGAGATTGGCGAGGGCGAGAACCTCATGGTGCAAAGAAAGATAGATAGAAGCACCTTCTTCAATTTTAACGGGATTGAGGCGATAGAACTGCCTCCAGAAGTGATTGAAATAGCGCGATGACGGAGAAGAACAAAAAAGGGCCGAACGATCATCCGTTACCGGCCCCTTTAGGCATCCACACATTTGTTAGCGGTTACATTTCCGGGTTTATTGGCCATGAATCGCAAACAAGGTAAACACGATATAAAAAACGGCGTAGAAGATCCCCAGTCCGATAATGATACCAAATACATTGCCCTTATACTTGCTGCTCCCAGGTTCCCACATACTTATTCAACTCCTTCATTCGTCGTTGATTAAATGTGAACAATTTGTGTCTTACTTAATTATTGAACATTTTGTGACTAAAATCAAACATTTTTTTGAACTTTTTATGATTTTGGGCAAAAAAATAGCCCCGTGAGCGGGGCGAGGTCCTGCAGATTACTTTTTATAAGGGTAAAAGCCTTCCTCTTCCAGATAAATTCCTGCTTCTTCACGGGTCTCAAATACCATCTCCAGCTGAATGCCGGAGTAAATATACCAGAGATCGTCCTCGCACTTCAGTGTAAGTGCATGTCCCTCTGCATTCACCCAGTTACCTCCGGATGATGAAGGCTTATGTAATAAAGCAGGTGAAGAAGCAACCTCGGCGGGAGCTTCATCTCGCACGGCAAGTGAATCGATGGACTGACGAACCAGATTGCGCAGATCCGGCTCTGAGAAATCGCGAATATTCACGTAGCCTTTTTGATCCTTGTCATATTCCTCGAGCAGACCGGCATAGATAAATCCGTTGCCGTTGGGATGAAGGTGGTAGCCTACGGTTTTTTTCTCATGGGCGCTCCCTTCAAAATGATAATTAACCCGTCCAAGGGATACGGATCTTCTCTCCAATTCAGGGAATGAATCCAGGATGTTCAATTTTTGATCAAAGGATAGCATAATCCGCCTCCGGTCAGCGATATGGATAGGGAGCCGACAGCTCCCATGAACAAGTATAATGATTCTCCAAGCGGGAAGCAAAGGAATGCCTTTCGTTCTTCATAGCAAGCGATTTGGGGTACAAGTACATCAACGGAAGAATTCTGCGAAGAACGGGAGGAACTTGTATGGTAAAAGGCTCGAAAGTCAAATGGGGGATCATGGGCACGGGCGTGATTGCCGAGCAGTTTGTTGCGGATCTGGCATTCACCAGCACGGGGACCCCCTATGCGGTAGGATCACGGCAAATGAGCAAGGCTGTGGATTTTGCCTCACGTTTCGATATACCTAAGGCCTATGGGAGTTATAAAGAGTTGATCGAAGATCCGGAGGTGGATGTGGTATACATCGCAACCCCGCACCGGTATCATCTGGAGAACTCACTGAATAGCCTTAGAGCCGGAAAGGCTGTATTGTGCGAAAAACCGATTACGGTAAATCGTCAGGAGCTTGAGGAGCTGATCTCTGAAGCCAGGGCGCGTGATCTGTTTCTGATGGAGGCGATGTGGATGTTATTTTTGCCTCCGATGCGCCAGGCATTGCAATGGATAACCGAAGGGAGAATCGGCGAGGTCAGACTTGTACAGGCGGAGTTCGGATTTGTAGGAAACGCTGAGCCGGAAGGCCGGTTGCTCAATCCGGAATTAGCGGGGGGAGCGCTGCTCGATGTTGGTGTGTATCCTGTGGCCCTAGCCACTGCCATCTATGGCTCTCAGCCGTCACAAATCATGAGTACTTCATCCATCGGAGAGACTGGCGTCGACGAGCAGTTCTCCGCTTTGCTGACATATGATTCAGGGAAATCCGCCTCCCTGCATGGATCGATCACGCTGGGCATGCGAAATGAAGCGGTCATTCACGGTACGGAGGGCTGTATTGTTCTTCCTTCAATGAATAAAGCTCCTTCCGCTATCCTCTACAAAGAGGGCCGGGAGGTGGAGACTTATAGCGATGAGCGCCAGGGAAAGGGCTATGAATATGAAGCGGACGAAGTAGGGAGAAGTCTGCTTGCCGGCAGGAAGGAATGTGAGTGGCTTGCACCGAATTGGTCGTTGGAGGTCATGCGCTTATTGGATGCGTTGAGAGCGCAGTGGGGACTAAAGTATCCCTTTGAATAAGCCCATTGCTCGTTTACAATGAAGAAAGAATCGAATTACGGGAGGCGATGAGGATGGATAAATCTTCTGAGAATAAAGTGAAATGGGGAATCATGGGCACCGGCTGGATCGCGGAGCAGTTTACTGGCGATCTTGTCCATACCGTCAGCGGAGTGGGATATGCCGCAGGCTCGCGTACGCTTGAAAGCGCAGAACGCTTCGCTGAGAAATTCGGACTGGCCAAGGCCTATGGGAGTTACGAGGAGCTTGTCTTAGATCCTGATGTGGATGCTATTTATGTCGCAACACCCCATCCGCTTCATCGAGAGCATGTATTGCTGGCGCTTGCCGCCGGGAAGGCCGTACTGTGTGAGAAGCCGATTACGGTGAACAGCCGTGAGCTGGCTGAAATGATAGATGCTGCCCGCAGCCGGGGGTTATTCCTGATGGAAGCGATGTGGACAAGATTCCTGCCGGTTATTTCTCAGGTCAGAGCATGGCTGAAGGAAGGCAAGATCGGGGAAGTACGGATGCTGAAGGCAGACTTTGGCTTCCGCACCGACTGGAATCCGGAGGGGAGACTGTTAAATCCGCAGCTTGGCGGAGGAGCTCTGCTGGATGTAGGCATCTATCCGATCTCTCTTGCCTCCATGATATTTGGCTCTACTCCGCAGTCGGTTAACAGCACGGCATGGATTGGGGAGACAGGAGTGGATGAGCAGTTCTCTGTCTTGCTGGATTTTGGAGCAGGGCGAACCGCTTCGTTAAACGGAGCAGTCCGTCTCGGTCTTAACAACGACGCATGGATATTCGGCACAGAGGGGATGATCCATATCCCTTCCTTCATTAATGCCAAGGAGGCGACGCTTCGGGTGGCAGGGCAAGAGGACATCAAGGTCACGGATGACCGCGAGTCGAAGGGGTATGCCTATGAAGCGGAGGAAGTGGGCCGCTGCTTGCTGACAGGGGAAAAGGAGAGCCCGTTGATCCCGCTGGACGAATCATTGAGCATTATGAAGCTGCTGGATGAAATTCGGGACCAGTGGGGACTTAAATATCCATTTGAATAAAGCAGCTCTATCCATGCTCGCTGAAGCTGCCGATAAACCGTTTGGCCAAGGAAGACAAGTACCGTTCCTTGGACCAGATGGCGGCAATTTGCGTCCGAAGCGGCTCGCTGTTGATCGTCTTGACGATAAGCCCGGTGTGATTGGATAGCCGGAGAGCAGATTGGGGAATAATCCCTATTGCCAGTCCAGCATGGGCCCATTGGAGCGTGGTTCGGGCATCGTCATTTTTGCAGAACAGCTCCGGCTCAAATCCGGCCTTCCCACAGGTCTCCCGAATCAGAGATTCGAATCGTCGATAAATGATGAGCGGCCTTCCCTGAAGGTCTGCAATATCGCAGCTGTCGGCCGCGGAATTCCAGTCAAATCTTGGAGCCATCACAGCGATCATCGGCTCCTGCTTCATCGTGATCCAGTTCAACCCTCCGGCATGGAAGGGAGTCCTGACAATCCCGATCTCAATTACGCCGCTCTGCAGCAAATCAATAATATGGAAGGTGTTTCCTTCGTGAATTTCGAATTTAACCCCCTCATAGGTCTGGAGGAAGTCGATCAGTCTCTCGGTAAGCAAGGCCGCTCCCGAAGAAGAGACGGTTCCAATTTGCAGCGTTCCGCTTAGCCCCTTGGAAATATCACGGATCTCCCTTGCAGTGGAGTCGGCCAGGTCGATCATCTGCTGGGCTCTCCGCCGAAGCATCTCCCCGGCATCCGTCAGTTGAATGCTTCGAGGGCCCCGTTCGGCTAGCTTGACTCCCAGCTCCTCCTCCAGAAGCTTGAGTTGTTGGCTAAGAGGAGGCTGTGCCATTCGGAGCTTCTTAGCAGCAGCTGTAATTTGTCCCTCCTCGGCGATGGTCAGAAAGTATCTGAGTTGCTTAAGATCCATAGCTATCCCTCCCATTTTGATATATTGAAAACGTATGATAGAGATATGAAAGCAATATTTTAACTATGTCACAGGGTATGTCATAATCATATTTGTCACGGGAAGAAAGTCAATACGCCGGTGACAATATTGAATAAGAGATGGTGATTCAGCTTTGTTCAGACTTGCTGTATTTCTGAAACCGTATAAGAAAGAAACGATTCTTGGCCCCCTGTTTAAGCTGCTGGAGGCTATTCTGGAACTGCTGCTGCCCACCATCGTTGCGCTAACCGTTAATCACGGAATCGGCAACCGGGACAGCAGTTATGTTCTTAAAATGGGCGTGCTGATGCTGGCGATGACGCTCCTTGGTTACGGAAGCTCTTTGATTTGCCAATACTACGCAGCAAGAGCCTCGCAAGGGTTTGGCACTACCTTGCGCAATCGGCTGTTCCGTCATGTCTCCTCGCTGTCCTTCTCGGATTTAGAACGCTTTGGCACGCCTTCGCTGATCAATCGGGTAACCAATGATGTCAACCAACTGCAAGTGGCTGTAGCGATGCTGATTCGGCTGGTGATCCGCGCGCCGTTTATTTGTATCGGGGCGATTATCATGGCGATGATTCTTGATCTTCGTTTATCCCTTATCCTGCTTGCGGCTACACCGATTTTTGGAGTTGTATTGTATTTGATTATTGCCAAATCAGCGCCGCTGTACCGTCTGTACCAGAAGAAGCTCGACAAGCTTGTGCTTGTGCTGAGTGAGAGCCTGGGCGGGGTAAGAGTGATTCGCGCCTTTGCCAAGAGAAGGGAAGAGCAAAGCCGCTTCAAGGAAGCCGCCGACGACATCACGGTTACAGCTATTCGGGTAGGGCGCATCTCGGCCCTGCTAAGTCCATTGACAATGCTGGTGGTGAATGCGGCTATCATTGCTATTCTGTGGGCGGGCGGTGTTCACATTAATCAGGGCAGTCTGTCCTCCGGTGAAATTATCGCCTTTATAAATTACGTAACACAGATTTTGCTTGCGCTTATCGTGGTCTCTAATTTGATTATTATCTTTACAAAAGCCGCTTCGTCAGCAGCACGGATCAATGAACTGCTTGATACCTATCCGACGATTATCGATGGTTCGGCGGACGTGGAGTATTCGACTGCCGCGGACACGAAAGCTCCGCTAATCGAGTTCGATCATGTCAGCTTCGGATACAGCTCGACTGGCGATCCAGCCTTGAAGGAGATCTCCTTTAAGGTTCATCGTGGGGAAACCATCGGGATTATCGGGGGTACCGGGTCAGGAAAGTCCTCCCTCATTCATTTGATTCCAAGGTTCTACGATACCGGACAGGGTGCTATCTATGTAGAAGGCACTAATGTGAAGGATTACTCGTTGGAGAAGCTGCGGAGCAAGGTTGCCTTGGTTCCCCAAAAAGCGATTCTCTTCACCGGAACGGTGGCTGATAACATCCGCTGGAGCAATGAGCATGCCGGAGATCAGGAGGTTGCGGAGGCTGCGCGTGCAGCCCAGGCCGAGGAGTTCATCAACAAGCTGCCGGAGGGGTATCAGACCCGAGTGGCACGAGGCGGGCTGAACCTGTCGGGAGGACAGAAGCAGCGGATTACGATCGCCCGGGCGCTTTTGGCCCGTTCAGAGATTCTGATTCTTGATGATTCCTCCAGTGCACTGGACTATGCGACTGAGGCGGCGCTTCGCCGTTCCATCAGACAATACCATGCCGATACGACGATGCTTCTGGTCACACAGCGTGTAAGCACCGTACTTCATGCAGACCGGATCATCGTGCTGGAAGAAGGCAGAATTGCGGGAATCGGCACTCATGAGGAATTGCTGAAGCATTGTGAGCCTTATCGCGAGATTTGCCATTCACAGCTGTCGGAAGAGGAGGGCGTTCAGGGATGAACATGAAGTCAACCTGGTTAAGAATTTTCAAATACATGGCAGCCCATAGACTCCTGCTTCTCGGCTCCGCGCTCAGCGCCTTGATCAGCGTCCTGGCAAGCCTGGCCGGACCGCTCTTGATCGGTAAAGCCATCGACCGGATGCTCGGGCAGGGAGCGGTGGAATTTGATATTGTGTTCCGCTTGCTGAGCTGGCTTGCGATTATATATGCGCTGGGCAGTCTGTTCAGCTGGCTGCTTGCTTATCTGACGAACCGTCTGGCTTATCAGACGGTCAACTCCATGCGTGAGGAAATGTATGACCGACTGAACAATCTGCCGCTTACCTATCATGATAATCATCCGCAAGGAGACAGTATAAGCCGGTTTGTCAACGATATGGATGCGATCTCCGATGGATTATTGCAGGGCTTCTCAACACTGCTCACAGGGATCGTAACAATAGTGGGTTCAATTGTTCTCATGCTGTACACCAGTCCGATCATGACATTGGCTGTTCTGTTATCCGCTCCGGCTTCCTATTATGTAGCCCGCTACATTACAAGAAGCTCCCAGCAGCTGTTCCGCGATCAGGCCAAGATTGTAGGGGAATTGAACGGCTATGCGGAAGAAATGATCGGCGGCCAGAAGATCGTTCAAGCCTTCCGATACGAAAAACGCAGCTATGAGCAGTTTTCGGATATGAATCGGCGCTTGTATGAGACAGGAGTTAAATCACAATTTATCAGCTCGATTTCCAATCCATCCACAAGACTCGTGAACAATATTACCTTTTCTGTCATCGCGACTGTCGGAAGCTTGATGGTCATTGCAGCGAGAATTACGGTCGGAGATTTGTCGAGCTTCTTGATCTACGCCAATTTGTTCGCGAAGCCGTTTAACGAGGTGACAGGTGTTATCTCGCAGCTTCAGGCAGCTACAGCTTCGGCGCAGCGGGTATTTAAAGTGCTGGATGAACATGTGGAGACGCCTGACTCATCCCGTTCCGCCATCTTGCCCCACAAGCAGGAGACCATCGAATTCCGTCATGTTCGATTCGCTTATCGGCCGGACCGGCCCTTGATCTCAGATTTGAATCTGACGGTGCCTCCGGGAACCAGAATCGCAATCGTTGGAAAGACGGGGGCGGGTAAGACAACGCTGGTCAACCTGTTGATGCGCTTTTACGATGTGGATGCCGGGGAAATTCGGATTGGAGGCGTCAATATTAAAGAGATGACCCGTGACAGTCTTCGTCAGGCTTTTGGTATGGTGCTCCAGGATACGTGGCTGAAAAGCGGTACAGTCCGCGAAAATATTGCCTACGGCAAGCCTGAGGCCACCGAGGCTGAGGTTGTCGCTGCCGCCAAAGCGGCGAATGCCCATTCCTTCATCAAAAGGCTTCCAGAGGGCTATGATACGGTCATTAGCGGGAGCGGAGAACAGTTGTCCCAGGGGCAAAAGCAACTGCTCACCATTGCAAGAGTTATGCTGGTCGATCCGCCCATGCTGATTCTTGATGAGGCAACGAGCAGTATTGATACGTTGACTGAAATTCGTATCCAGCAAGCATTTCAGCGAATGATGCAGGGAAGAACGAGCTTCGTGATTGCCCACCGGTTGTCAACGATCCGTGAATCGGATGTGATCCTGTATATGAAGGATGGAGATGTTGTGGAGAGCGGCAGCCATGAGGAACTGCTGTCCCGCGGCGGTTATTATGCGGAACTGTATAACAGCCAGTTCACTGGGGAAGCAGAGGGTTCGCGATAAATGCATTATAGGTGAATGTCACCGGACATACCTTCCTGGAGTATAGTAATGTAAATGCTACTTCTTACAAACCAGGAAGGGAGAATGACGATGATCCAACTTCCTCCGGGCGAGGCTTCCCAGCTGCATACTTTAAATCTGACCATGATGGAGAGGGATATATTGCGGCAGATGCAGCTTAGCCCGGAAACGTATGCTTATGAATCCCTTGCGGTGCTGGAGTTCGAACTGACGACTAGAAGCAGGATTACAGAGGCGGCAATAGATTTGAATAACAGTGGTGCCACCTTTGCAACCTTCGAGGGATCTTACTGCAATGAACGCTACTGGCAGCTTCAGCCCAGCGGGGCCTTCAGGCTGCGAAGCGGCGTGACACCGGCAGAAGGAATCACTGACATTTTCCGAAACGGCCGCCTCTATGCTTTCGAGTGTGCAACGGCAATGGTGATTGTGTTATACAAGGCGGTACTCGGAGCGATTGGCGAAGCATCCTTTAACACTTATTTTGGCGGACTGGTGCTTTATGACTGGCAGTATGACAGTGACTTGAGGATTATATCCAGGACGACGGGCACGTCCTATCCGGGCGATGTTCGCTATTTCAATAATCCGGACTTCAATCCGACCAATCCCGAATGGCGGGGGGAAAATGCGATCCAGCTTCCTGGCGGTGTATATTTTGCCCATGGACTCGGTATCCGCCGCCCCGAGGAGATTCTGCGCATCCTTAATATGCGCAGGAGACCGGGAAGCCTCACTCCGGCGCATCTCCTGGAGCAGTATGAGGCTCTGGATTATGCCTATACTTACAGGCTAAAGTCCGGTGTAGCGAGAATTGGGGGACAGGTCTTTGTGCTTGGGTGAGATCGAACGATGTTATTCGGTCGACCCAGGCTTTTTTTCTGGAATGCTAGGTCATTAGGTTGTATATAAGCCGACGCGGGGCCTATTCACAAGCCGAAGCAGTTATGGTTTTCTGGATAATAGCGGCATGCGCAGTATTTATATGCGCTGTCATCCATTGTTCAGGAGGCATTATTCATGGAAAGCAAAACCATTCAAAAGCGCAGGCTCTTACCTGTTATACAGGCAATAGTATGTCTTTGCTTGCTTGCAGGCTTGGGCAGCGGTGCTGGAGTTCGCAGCGTATCGGCCGATGGCGGACAGGCTGTATTTAAAGATACGGCTACCCATTGGGCCCGCCCCGAGATCGAGGCTATGGTAAGCCAGGGGATTCTTGACGGGTACCCTGACGGCAGCTTCAGACCGACAGAACCGGTTAAGGTCGATCAATTTGTCAAGATGCTGATCCTCTCGTTCAGCGAGCAGCACCCCAACCAGGAACGAAGCTGGCGCAGCAGCTTTCTTGATTCGTTGACCGAAGAGAATAGAACCATTCTCAAGCAGGATTACCGTTATTTTGACTTCAAGCCTGCCATGACCGGATATTGGGCGAAGCCGTATATTGATGTTGCAAGCGACTTGAATTTCTTGAACAAGAGCCGGTACAGCGATTTCCAGGCGAACATGACCCGGGAAAATGTGGCGGAGTTAATCTACTACACACTGCAGGAAACAGAGTACCTTGAGGATGCAGAGTTCAGCCTGTCTGTTGCCCGTAATTACGGGGATTTGACCAGCGGCAACGAACGAATGCAGCGATTTATTGCAGAGTCGCTGATCAAGGGAATTATGGAAGGATATCCTGACGGTAATTTCGGGGTAGGCCGTTATGTAACGCGTGCAGAGGCATTGGTTATTTTGACTCGTCTAACGGACAAGTCTAAGCGGATTCCGATGAAGCCGGAGAAGGATCAACTGCAGCGTATTGTGCCAGCATCCACCGGGAGCTACAAAATTGTAGCCTTTCCGGATCAGAAGATGCTGGACATGTACGATACATTAGTGGAGGCAGGCAAACTGAGGGGAACCAACTACAATTTGCTGGATACGACACTGCGGCTGTTCAAGGATGATAAGGAGAAGCAAGCTGTGCTCAATGCATCTAGTATGGGAAATCTGGGTGCGAGCGCCAATTCGGCTACGGCTAAGGAAGAGGTGGCGCTATGGCTGGACCCTGCTTATAACACCTACGGGATCACGGTCAGACTGCGGGAAGGGACCCTGGCCCGTAACAAGGAAGCTGTCGAGTTGTTCGGCAACCGGCTGTTTACTTATGAGGCAATTGCCTTCCATCGCTGGTTTAACGCCATTTGCGAAGAGGTGGAAGCTGGACATTCGATCGCTTCCAAGCAGGCAGAGGTTGGCGGATATACCGTTAATCTTCTGGTCGACAACGAGAACAAGACGGTCGTATTCTCGATCGCTACCACCAAATAAGCAACGGGAATAGGCTGCCCTGGAAAGTCCGAGCGACTGGGGCGGCCGTTTTTCTTTGGGGAAATGTAAGCGTTTCAAATTAAGGATTGTATCGGGGAGAGATTTTTGCTACAATGCTCTTGAAAAGCTTTTCAAAGTGAAAAGGATGAATACAAGATGAAAGCAACCATACGGGATGTAGCTAAGCTAGCAGGCGTATCAATCAGCACAGTGTCCAGAGTGATGAATTCACCTCAGAGCGTGGTAGAAAGTAAGCGCCGGAAGGTGCTGGAGGCTGTGGAGCAGCTGTCGTACCAGCCTAATTCTTTTGCACGCGGGCTGATATACCGAAAGTCCTTCACGCTAGGCCTGCTTATTCCCGATATTGAGAACATGTATTATGCAGGTATCATTCGCGGAATGCAGGAAGCCTGCAACAAGCTGGGCTACAGCTTGATGATCTGCAATACCGACCGGGAATCGGCTCGTCTGCTATCGTACATCGATACCTTTCATGAGAAGCAGGTGGACGGTATCGTGTTTGCCAGCGATAGAATGTCCCCTGAGTATTATGAGAAGTTGTCGGCCTATCGAATTCCCGTAGTGATGCTGTCCTCCCATAGTGATGAGTTCGAGATTCCGTCGATTGAGGTGGACGATGAAGCTGCTGCTTATGATGCTGTTAAATATCTGATCGGGCTCGGTCATCAGAGGATCGCGATGATGGGCTTCAATGATGTCAACTCCGTCTCCGGACCGCCGCGGCTTAAAGGCTATTTACGCGCACTCTCCGACGGTGGGATTGATGCCGCAAGCCTCTTGGGCAGAGTTAAGCATGCCGCTCATTATTTCGAGCATGCCTATGAAGCCGCTCACGAGCTGTTTATGGAGTATCCCGATACCACGGCCGTCTTTTGCGTTGCCGATGAATTTGCCATGGGGACAATCTCTTATCTGAAGGATCAGGGGGTGTCCGTCCCGGGACAGGTGTCAGTTATCGGCTTCGACAATGTCCGGATGGCCGGTATATATATTCCCAAGCTGACCACGATTGCTCAGCCTACCTTTGAACTCGGATACCGTTCTGCCGAGAAGCTGCATGAACTGATCACAACCGGCCAAACGGAGATCATGCGGGAGAAGCTGCTGCATAAACTGATTATTAGAGAATCGGCAGGGACGGTGAGCTAGCTCACTTTCATCGTGCATTTTGAAAAGCTTTTCACAATCTACGGTATCAATATTGCAAACGCATACATTCAGCGGGCATACTACAGAATTTCTTCAAACTACCTCGTGTTAAAGCAAACAGAACCTTTACCAACTAAGCATACCTTACTCGCACTCGTAACTTGCAACATGCAACCCGCAATTTTGAAAAGCTTTGCAAGGAGGTGATCCGAACCAAGGGCGGATAAGAACGAACAGGACGTTGAAGCGCAAAATCACGTGCATGAACCGATTTTGGCAGTGAAAACAATTAAAGGGGATGTAGCGAGATGAGAAAAGCTAATAAGCGGAATTATTCACTTCTTCTGATTCTTTGTCTGTCGATAACCATGCTGCTTAGCGCCTGCGGAGGCAATAACGCTGCGAATAATGAACCTCCGGCCCCAGCGCCAAGCAATAATGCCGGATCCAATAATAGTACGGATGGAAATGACTCCGCAGGCGACGAGGGCGGTTCCCCGCTAGAGCTGGCGTTTAAAGGCGAATACAAGGGGACGAAGGTGACCATGTTCGGACCGTTTGTAGATGCGGACCAGGTAAACTTCGAGACGAGCATCAAGGAATTTGAGGAGAAAACGGGCATCGATATTCAATACGAAGGCTCCAAGGAGTTCGAAGCAACGATCAACATTCGCGTGGATGGCGGCAATGCGCCGGATATCGCCGATTTTCCGCAGCCCGGCCTGCTCGCTTCGATCGCCAAGACCGGCAAGGTGATCGATCTGACACCGATCCTGGATCAAGAGAAGCTGAAATCGAACTATAACCAGAGCTGGCTGGACATGGCGACGATGGAGGGCAAGGACGGTCAGATTATGGCCGGTATTTGGAACCGGAGTAATGTGAAGAGTCTCGTCTGGTATCCGAAGAAGCAGTTTGAAGAAGCGGGTTATCAAGTTCCAGAGACATGGGAGCAGTTGATGGACCTTACCGAGCAAATTGCCAAGGACGGCGATCCGGCCTGGACGATTGGAATTGAAAGCGGCGCAGCGACAGGATGGCCTGCCACGGACTGGGTCGAAGATATTATGCTTCGTACGACCACTCCTGAAAATTATGATAAATGGGTAAGCGGAGAACTGCCGTTCACATCCCCGGAAGTCAAGTACGCTGTGGAAAAAATGTCGGAGATCTGGATGAATCCGGACTATGTGTACGGCGGGACCAAATCGATTGTAACGACTCCGTTCGGCGATGCTCCAGTTCCGATGTTCGACAATCCGCCGAAGGCATGGCTCCATCGCCAGGGGAACTTTATTACAAGCTTCTTCCCTGAAGGGACGAAGGTCGATGAGGATTATGACTGGTTCTACCTGCCGCCGATCGATGAGCAATATGGCAAACCGGTACTGGTAGCGGGCGATATTTACGCCATGTTTAATGACCGGCCTGAGGTTCGCGCAGTCATGGAGTTCTTTACTACCGGGGAATCCATTAAGAGCTGGGTGCAGTCGGGCGGCGTGATCGCACCGATGAACGATGCTTCTCTGGACTGGTACAGCTCCGAGTCTGACCGCCGGATGGCGAAGCTTGTGCAAGAGGCTTCCACACTTCGGTTCGACGGCTCCGATCTGATGCCGGGCAAAGTCGGCGCAGGCACGTTCTGGAAAGGAATGACCGACTACGTGAGCGGGGCCGCGACCCTAGACCAAGCCATGGAGCAAATTCAGTCCGGCTGGAGCAATTAGATTGAATTCAGGAAGGATGGCGCCCTGCCAAGGATAGGTTCGGCAGGCGCCGCCTTCTTCATTTTCGGCTATGGCTGTGACAGCCAGCAGCCCAAGGAGGAGTAAGACATGAGTTCACAGACGACACCGGCCGCACCGATGAAGGCTCCTTCGTCCGGAACGTCCGAGCGGAATGTCCCGGTTAAGGCGGTCCTGATTTCCTTGCTCGTCATCCTCGCCAACATCGTGGTCCATGGAGCCATCTTTTTATTTTTCCGCGATTCGGGTTTGAATCCGCTGGTGACCGCATTCCTTGCGGTCCTGTGGGGCGTGCTGGGCGTGTACGAGATTTATTATTCTCTGAACTGGGCAGCCGAGCAGTATCCGGACCGGGTCCGGCGCAAGGTGCTGCCAATCATATTTATCGGCCCGGCAATCCTGCTCCTGGGCTGGCTGGTATTCATGCCCGCGCTTCGCACGCTCTATCTGAGCTTCTTCAACGCGGCTTCGGACCAATTCGTCGGCCTGGACAATTATGCCGCGATCTTCAGCGACAGGCTGATGGGAATTGCGCTGCGCAACAATCTTCTGTGGGTGTTCATAGGCACTTTGGCCTGCGTTACCCTTGGCTTGTTGATCGCCATTCTTGCGGATCGAAGCAGCTTTGAAAAGCTGGCGAAGTCGATTATTTTCATGCCGATGGCCATCTCCTTCGTTGCTGCAGGGGTCATATGGAAGTTCGTGTACTATTATCAGCCGGGGAACGAGCAAATCGGCCTATTGAACGCAATCGTTACGTTTTTCGGCGGAGAGCCGCAGGCCTGGACGAGTATGCTTCAACCATGGAACAATCTGTTCCTCATTCTGATTCTCATCTGGATGCAGACGGGCTTTGCGATGGTGATCTTTTCCGCAGCGATTAAGGGCGTCCCCGAGGATATTCTGGAGGCTGCCCGGGTGGACGGAGCGGGAGAGATCAAGATTTTCTTCCGCATCATGATTCCTTATATTTCCGGAACCATCCTGACGGTAACGACAACAATTATCGTATTTACGCTGAAAATCTTTGATGTCGTCATGGTCATGACCGGAGGCCAGTACGATACCGAGGTTGTAGCCACGCAGTTCTACCGCCAGTTCTTCATGTACCGCAACTTTGGCTACGGATCAACCTTGGCGATTGTCCTGCTCATCGCGGTCATTCCGGTGATCATCATCAATTTACGCCAATTTCGCAAGCAGGGGGGATTCTGATGGCCGGCCGCAAAAAGAGAAAGTCCAGCAAGCTGCTTGTCAATCTGGTGCTCGGCTTCATTTGCCTGATCTGGCTTGTTCCTACGCTCGGCTTGTTCATCTCCTCCTTCCGCCCGGCGGCAGATATCCTCAGCACCGGATGGTGGAAGGTATTCCCTCATCAATCCTGGGTGAAGTCGGGGGAGACGGTACAGCTATCGAAGGACCTGGATCTTAGGGAGCCCATTGAAGTCGGCGGAAAAACCTTCACGGACGAGCAACTGAAATCCGGCGTCATGGTCGATGGCGAACGGTTGATGTGGGAGAACCGCCGGGCTCGCACGTTAAGCGTGATGGAGCAGGGCTGGCAGTTCAATCCGGCCTTGACGCTGGATAATTACAAAAACGTGCTGTCCGGCAAGGAATACCGGCTTAAGGCCGCGGACGGCAGCGAGACGGTGCAGCGCGGCAGCGGAATGTCCCAGGCGTTCTGGAATACGCTCACGATTGCGGTGCCTGCGACAGTGATTCCGATTTTGATCGCTTCCTTTGCCGCTTACGCCTTCGCATGGCTTCGTTTCCCGGGGAGGAAGACGATCTTTGCGATTATTATTGCTATGCTGGTCATTCCGCTGCAGGTAGCGCTGATTCCGGTGCTTAAGGATTACACGGCGTTGGGGCTGAACGGGAGCTACTTGGGCATCTGGCTTGCTCACACCGCCTTCGGACTGCCGCTGGTGACCTATTTCATGTACAACTTCATTAGCCAACTGCCGAAGGATCTGTTTGAGTCGGCGTTTATTGACGGAGCCAGTCATTTCACGATTTTCTCCCGGCTGATCTTGCCTTTATCGGTGCCTGCATTGGCATCCATCGGTATTTTCCAGTTCCTGTGGGTGTGGAACGACTATCTTGTCTCGCTGATCTTCATTGGGAACCAGCCGGATGTGCAAGTCATGTCGATGAAGATTGCCGATCTTGTCGGCTCGCGGGGCAACGACTGGCATCTCCTGACCTCGGCAGCCTTCATTTCCATGCTAATGCCGCTGGCGATATTCTTCCTTCTGCAAAAGTATTTTGTACGGGGGTTGATGGGCGGCTCAGTCAAGGGCTGATGCTTCATCTGGTAACCGTAATATACAGAGAGGTGCCGGGCAGGGATTGCTGCCTGTACCACCGGAGACGGAGTTGAAAATGAACATGAGCTTAAATACGGAAATATATGCTTCTGGTCAGGAACCGCTGTATCGCGATGAGTGGTGTATCCGGGAGACGGGACACCAGGAAGAGGATCATCAGAAGAATGAAAGCTTGTTTGCCTTGGGGAACGGGTATATCGGGATGCGGGGCAATTTGGAGGAAGGCTACCATGGTGCGTCAGGCTCCTCCGTTATAGGGAATTATCTGAACGGTTTCTATGATACGGAACCCATCGTTTATCCGGAGGGGGCATATGGATATCCGGACCAGAACCATGCCATGCTGAACGTGCCTGACGCCAAGGCGATTCTTCTGCTAGTAGAGGGAGAGCTTTTTCATCTGCATACCGGCATGGTCCTGAAATCGGAACGGATTCTGGACATGCAAAGCGGGATGCTCTACCGGCATGTAAAATGGGAATCCCCTGCCGGGCATCAGGTTCGCATTACAACCCGAAGGCTGGTCTCGCTGGAGCACAAGCATTTGGCAGCTGTGGAATATGAGGTAACGGCGCTTAACTTTTCAGGGGGCTTATCCTGGATATCCCTGATGAATCCTGTAGCCGCTGGTCCGGAGGGTTCGTCCGATCCTCGGGTAGGCGCGCGGCGGAGCGAGCCGAGCCTGCTCCTGGAGGACAGCGGCTTCCGGGAAGACGGGCTGATGTATTGGATGAGACATCGCACCCGTCGGACACGGTTTGCACTGGTTACCGCGATGAGCCATTCCTTGGAGGTGCCGGGAGGCGAAGCTCCCGTTCAATATAGCGATGCTGGCCAGCTCGGCATTCGGTTGGACTTTCGCCTGGAAGCCGGGCAATCCGGCAAGCTGACGAAATTCATAGCTTACCATACCTCGCGGGACTATCCTGAGGAAGAACTGCTCAAGCTTAGCCGGGAGATACTGGAGTCCGCCGGGCATGGCGGCTTCGGCTCCCTGGCCGGGGAGCAGCGGCAGGCGCTCGACTACTTCTGGGGAAAAGCGGATATAGAAATCGTCGGAGACCCGGAAATGCAGCAAGGCGTACGCTTCAATGCCTTTGGCTTGCTGCAGTCGACCGGCCGGGACGGGATGACGAATATCGCGGCAAAAGGCCTGACCGGCGAGGGCTATGAAGGACATTATTTTTGGGATACGGAAATGTATACCCTGCCGTTCTTTACGTATACGCTGCCGGAGATTGGAAGGAAACTGCTGGAGTTTCGCTACAGGACGCTGGATAAAGCCAGAGAGCGGGCTGCCGTCATGTCCCAGAGAGGCGCGCTGTACCCTTGGCGGACGATTGCAGGCGAGGAGAACTCAGCCTATTTTCCTGCCGGAACGGCTCAGGTCCATATTAATGCTGATATTTGCTACGGTCTGCAGCAATATGTGCTGGCAACCGGTGACGAGACTTTTCTGGCGGAGATGGGGGCGGAAATTCTGTTCGAGACTTCCCGGTTCTGGGTTGACCTTGGACATTACAATCCGGCGCGCGGCGGTGCGTTCTGCATTGATGCGGTAACAGGGCCGGATGAATATACGGCGATTGTCAATAACAATGCCTATACCAATCTTATGGTGCAGGAGCAGCTGCGTTTTGCCTGCCGGACCGCAGAGCGGCTGCGTTCAAACTATCCGGATCATTATGAGCGGCTGAAGCGCAAGATCGGACTCTTGGAGTCTGAGATCGCCGACTGGAAGCGGGCCGGGGAATCGATGTATGTGCCGAAGGATGAGGGGCTTGGTATATATGCCCAGGACGATACGTTCCTGCTCAAGAAGAAATGGGATTTTGAAGGCACACCGGAGAACAACTATCCGCTGCTGCTGCATTACCACCCGCTTGTCATCTACAGACATCAGGTGCTGAAGCAGGCGGATCTCGTCATGGCTCTGTTCCTGCTTGGAGACCGGTTCACCATGGAGGAGAAGGTGCGGAACTACCGCTATTATGAGCCGCTTACAACGCATGATTCCTCTTTGTCGCCTTGCATTCACAGCATCGTTGCTTCCGAGATCGGCGAGGCGGAGGAAGCGTATCGGTATTTTCGCCGGACGGTAAGGATGGACCTGGATGATGTGAACAAAAACGCGAAGGACGGGCTGCATACGGCGGCAATGGCCGGGGCATGGATGGCGGTGGTCCAAGGGTTCGGAGGAATGAGGATGTATGGGGACGGTGTCCTGTCTTTTACGCCTGCGCTTCCTGCCGGCTGGAACAGTCTTCGCTTCCGGGTGGCCAAGGAGGGGAGGCTGCTTGAGGTCTTTATTAGCCATGAGGAAGTTGCCTATTCCTTGGTTGAAGGGGAGGCACTGAGAATCCGGCACGGTGGACAAGAGGTGGAGGTTCTCCCTGAACGAGGTGTGCGCTTAACTCGAAATGCGCTATAATGCCTGTATACAGCAACCTTTACAGGATGTATATGGGAGGCGAGAATCTTGTACGAGACGCGAGAAGAAGATATCCGCTACGTGATTTTACTAACCGTGAATGCAGGTAAACAAATGTCGGAGGCGTTGATCCGGGCTCATGTGGAGCACCTAAAGCAGCTGGATGATCAGGGCAAGCTTGAGCTGTGCGGCCCGTTTGCCGATTATCGGGGCGGGATGGTCATTCTAAAGGGGGTTACATATGATGAAGCCAAGGCGATTGCCGAAGCCGATCCTTATGTCTCTTCGGGAACGGAGTCTTACGAGCTGAGGACTTGGGAGCTGTCGACGGCATCCAATGGACACATGGGCATGGGCTAAATGATTAAATAAGTTGTTGCATTATAAAGAACTGTATCCGGGACGGAGCTCATCCGCAATCGGGTGTGGTGATTAATCCCATCAAGAAATTCGCGAGCAACAGCGATCTTAAGCACACTTCACACGTTGCCCCTTGCACGCAGCATCATTAGAAAGGGACTATAAACAAAACAAAGCCCATGAAAAAAGCAGCCTGGCTCCAAGAGCCCAAGCTGCTTTTTTGCTTTTTTACGTTCATCCAACTGTTTACTTAAATTATTTAATTAGCTGCTCTCTAAATTGCTCCAGGGAATCGGTGAGCTTGTAATCCGATTTGGCGGCTTCGTCCATAAATTTCTTCAAATCGCCGAGAAGCGTTCCTTCAGCCGCTGTATCCCCAGCGACAGCATCCGAATATGCTTTTCGAGCTTCTGTATCCATTACTTTATTCTCATAAGCGAACAACGGGGTGTTGTTAGCACCTAGGAATACGGTGTTCTTGTAGTTGCTGAACATGGCAGCGACATCTTCCTTGCTGGAGGAATCCGGATAGTTGTTA
This sequence comes from Paenibacillus apis, assembly GCF_018333295.1. Classification (NCBI taxonomy): domain Bacteria; kingdom Bacillati; phylum Bacillota; class Bacilli; order Caryophanales; family Paenibacillaceae; genus Paenibacillus; species Paenibacillus apis. The sequence continues at coordinate 46,022 of NZ_BORS01000009.1, read as the reverse complement.
AGGAAATCCTCCGCATCAACTGCCCGCTTAAGCAGCTCTTCCCACGGAATGACGAGGGCTGCATCGCGCTGTGAAGCTTGCTCCGATTCGGCAGACTTTAGTTTTAAATAAGCGGCTGTATCTTCTGTGGCGATATCACTGTATTGCGCCGTACGGCGATAATCCAGCTCCGGTCCGAACATGCCTTCAGCCGTGTTCAGTTGGTATCCGCTGTCAAGCGTGTCTTGAAGCAGAGCCTTCAAGTCCGCATCCTCCGCTTTATGGATTAGTTCTTCCAGGCTGTCGCCGATTTCATAGATTCCGGCAATCTGTTCCTGATTGTTGCCTGAGAAATACTGATCTAACAAGCTTTGAAGGTCTTCGATTTGGGCATCCTCCAGCGCTAACAGCATCTGGGAAGCGTGTTCGGGCTTCAACTGATCGGCATGCTTGTCAAGGAATTGAAACGCTTCGGGAAGCTTGCCGCCCTGCTCCAGCAAACTTTGAAACTCGCTAACAAGCTGTTCCGAAGCCGCTGTGCTGTCTGAGTTAGAGCTATGATCCGGATTCGTAGAATTCTGATTCTGTCCGGATTGGTTTTGACTATTCTCCTGAACGGTCCCTGTATTGGAATTCGGAGCAACGGAATTATTGGTACATGCGCTTAGTAAGAGAACAGAGCACACGGCTGCAGCCGCGAGCATTGCTTTTTTATTGGTTGAAATCATGATAGATTCAATCCCCCTTCTTGTAATGAATTACAGCATTCTAACATACTCTAAACGCGGATTAGCGGAAAAAGGTTTCGCGCCAAATAAAGGATAAGAACCGATGGTCAATAAAAAATGTGATAAAAATAGTGACACAGATGGTTTAATAATCTATACTTATGAGGAAAATTACATTGTAACAGAGAGATAAAAGTATTAATACAAGAATGAATTGATGTCGGCTGCTTCTGAACTGGAGGTGTTAGACCGTGATTACCCTGCAAGGGGTTAGCAAAAGTTATTCAGGAGAAACTTCGGCGGTTGAAGCTGTCTCGATGCACATTCGGGAAGGAAGCATTCACGGAATTATCGGACCGAGCGGAGCGGGAAAATCAACGTTGCTGCGCATTATGAATGTCCTCGAACGTCCGGATCGAGGCTCGGTGCTTGTTGATGGGCAAGACCTGATGCAGATGACTGAAGCAGACCTTCGCTCCCTGCGCAGGCAGATGGGGATGGTGTTTCAGCAATTTCATCTGCTGCATAACCGAACTGTCAGCGGCAATGTGGCGATTCCGCTGGAAATGGCCAGAGAGCCAAAGAAGTCCAGAGCGGAGCGGGTTCAGGAATGTTTGCGTTTTGTTGGCCTGGAGGACAAGGCGAAAGAGTATCCTGCCAGTCTGAGCGGCGGACAAAAGCAGCGTGTAGCGATAGCACGGGCCCTTGCCCCTCGTCCGCGCGTGCTCTTATGTGACGAGCCTACGTCCTCCCTGGACCCGGGGACGACGATGGAGGTTCTGAATGTCCTTAGACATGCGAATGAATCGCTCGGTGTAACCATTGTCATCGTAACCCATGAGATGGAGGTCATTCGGGCTATCTGTAATGAAGTTACTGTGATGGACCGGGGGAGAATTGTCGATAGCTTTCCGTTGGAACAAGCCCGAGCACAGGGCTCGGGCATCGTGTTGTCCTACAGGGAACAGCTGCTTGGAAAGGCTGTGATGCCGGGTGATTGATGTAGAGCTGATGCTCGAACGGGTCACGCAATATCAGGCACAGATCGCCGAGGCCATTTCGGAGACGCTCATGATGGTGGGCATTTCCTTGGCCGCCGCAATTCTGCTGGGCTTGCCCCTGGGCGTTCTTCTCTTTTTCTCGGCAAAGGGACAGCTGTATGAGAACCGTTTCTGGAACCAAGTATTGAACGGCTTTGTAAACATTATTCGTTCCTTTCCCTTTTTGTTATTCGTTGTATTTATGATCCCGGTAACCCGGTGGCTGGTAGGCACTGCGATCGGTACCCTTGCTGCTTCTGTCCCGCTGGCCGTTGTATCGCTGGCGATCTATTCCCGTCAGGTGGAGCAAGCGCTCCATGATGTTCCCCGCGGCATATTGGAAGCCGCCCGGGCGATGGGGGCTACGCGTCTGCAGATCATGTTCAAGTTTCTGCTGGTCGAAGCACGGTCCGGTCTGATTCTTGGACTGACCAACTCCATGATCAGCTTCATCTCTTACTCGACGGTGATGGGGGTGGTCGGCGGAGGCGGGGTTGGAGATTTTGCGATTCGCTATGGCTATCAGCGCTTCGAGACGGAACTGATGCTGGCGGTTATTCTGCTCATGATTGTGATCGTTCAGTTTATTCAGTTGTTCGGGAGCTTGTTGTCCCGCTGGCTGGATAAGCGATAAATAACAAGCTGAAAGCTTGGAAATTAAAGAATAGTGGGAGGATGTTGATGATGAAGCATACTGGAACAAGAAGAGGGTCTAAAGGGTGGATAGCGGCATTGATGGTGGTTCTGATGCTGATCAGTGCGGGCTGTGCCAAGAGTAACACCTCCGGAGCGGCTGAACCGGACACAAGCTCGAATGCAGGAAACGAAGGCACGGCAGTGGAGCAGGAGGTCACCCTGAAAGTAGCTACTTTAATTCCGCCAATGACGGATATGCTTGAATTAATCAAGCCGCTGCTTAAGGAGGACGGCATTAATCTGGAGCTTGTTGTGCTGTCCGATAATGTTCAGCCCAATGATGCCTTGGCTGACAAGGAAGTGGATGCGAACTTCTTCCAGCATGTGCCCTACATGAAGGAATACAATGCAAGCAAGGGCTCTAATCTGGTGGCCATTCAGCCGATTTATCACGCTGTCTACGGCGTTTACTCGAAGCGCTATAAGAGCATGGACGAGTTGCCGGATGGAGCGGTAGTTGCCGTTGCCAACGATTCAACGAATCTGGGACGGTCGCTTGTTATGCTGGACAAGGCGGGATACATCAAGCTGAAGGACGGGGTTGGCATTAAAGCTACCGTTGCTGATGTTACCGAAAATCCTCACAACTTTAAATTTGAAGAGGTCGATCTTCTGATGTTGGCCAGAATGCTGGATGATGCAGATATCGCGCTTATGACACCAGCCTATGCAAGTCCATTAGGGCTGACTCCCAAGAAGGATGCACTCTTGACGGAGACGACGGAATCCGAGTTCGCAATTACACTTGTTGCCCGTGAAGATAACAAGGATTCAGAGCCGATCCGCAAGCTGGCAGAGCGTCTGTCGGGACCGGAAGTGAAGCAATTCCTGGAGGACAATTACAGTGAAATTGCGATTCCGGCATTCGAATAGAGCGGTCGGCATCAGGATTCATGGAAATAGAGGGTTCCATTCTGCCATGAAAATGATATAATGTAAACATGATTTCATTTTCATGAAAAGACAGAAACAAAATGCGCAGCGCTTGTGATTTTTGTTACAGAGGAACACAAAACGTCGCAGTACTATGAAATCAGCTTAACAAACAATAAAATTCAAATGAATATGGATCTTCGGGGTAAGGTGAAATTCCTGACCGGCGGTGATTGTTATCTGCGGATAACACGAGCCCGCGACTCTCCAGTCTATCTAACGATGAGATTGGCGACTGATCTGGTGAAATTCCAGAGCCGACGGTAAAGTCCGGATGGGAGAAGATCAAAGATAGGCGTGCATGCCCGTTAGCGGGCTTTGCCATGCTTATTTGATCAGCCCCCGAATGTTGACTCAGGTCAATGTCGGGGGTTTTCTGCGAGAGACCCCATATTCAGACAGAGGAGCAGGGAATATGGATAATGCATCAAGTGTAAGACTGCAAGGAAGTTCACCTTTAACCGTAACAGGTTCGCGTTCAAAGAGCGGATTCTGGCTGGTTGTGCTGGGAGCGGCCCTTTGGGGTGTGGATCCGTTATTCCGGATCATTCTGCTAGATTATATTACGTCGGCTCAATTGGTTCTGCTCGAGCATGCCATCATTGGGGTCATTGCGGCACCGATCCTGTGGAAGAACCGACGGGAGCTGCTGGGCTTGAAATGGAAGCAAGCGGGTGCCCTGCTGTTCATCTCCTGGGGCGGCTCAGCCATCGCTACAATCCTGTTCACGAAAGCCCTGGAGGGCGGCAATTTTAACGCGGTATTGCTGCTGCAGAAGATGCAGCCGTTGTTTGCAATCATTCTTGCCAGATTATTATTGAAGGAATCACTGCCGAAGCATTTCTCGTCTCTGCTCACTGTAGCCATCATCGGCACGTATTTTCTGACATTCGGCTTTACGATTCCTTTCGGTCATTGGAACGAGTTCATTCAAGTCGGCAGCCTGTTATCGCTGGGTGCTGCGGCATTTTGGGGCGGCTCGACGGTGATGGGGAGATTGATGGTCGGTCAGATGAAGTATGAGACCGTGACCGCACTCCGCTTCATTTTGGCGCTTCCGCTGCTGCTCGCAATTACCTGGAATGAAGGAGTGGCATGGAGCTTTCCAAGCAGTACATCGGGAATTGCAGGCTTTTCCTTGAATCTGCTGGGGCAGGCATTATTGCCGGGACTGTTGAGCTTGTTGGTGTATTATAAAGGTCTGACAACGACTAAAGCATCGGTGGCTACTCTTGCGGAATTAAGCTTCCCGATGGTTGGTGTGCTTGTGAACTGGCTCGCATTTCAGGAAAAGATTACTGTGGCGCAAGCGGTCGGCTTCCTGTTGATCTGGACGGTGCTGTTTGTAATTTCCAGACAAAGCAAGCCTGCAACAGTCCAGTCCTGATTGCCCCTTATAATATATAGTAATTCTACGTTTCTAACCAGAAGCGGCCTTGTCTTGAAAGCAGACGGGGCCGCTTTTTGTATTTTCAAAATCCATTCGAAAAAGCAGGCTTTTTCTGGTATTATACAGAGCAAGGTTGAAGCCGAATGGCTTATCCGGCCAACATTAAATTGGACAACATAAGATGAAGAAGAAATGGATCTGAACCCTATGCGAATTCAAATGGATATGCAAACTGTCTTTATCCTGCTGGTTCTGGGACACTTGTGTACCGTAATCCTGATTATCGCCTATAAGCACAAGCAGGTTAAGGACCCGGCTGTCAGTACGTTTTATGCAGCGAAATGGCTTCAGGCGGCTACATGGATCCTGATGTCTGTCCCGACGATCACTGACCATATCCTGCTGCTTGCATTTGCCAACATTTTATTGCTGCTTGGGGTATCTTTGGAGACCAAAGCGCTGTTAACGGTAGTCGGTGGATTCGACGCTACCGCACGCCTTTTCTATAATTATTTTACAATTGTATCAATTTTCGCCTATTGCGGCATCCTTGTTTTTTACAACACAGAAGGGCTCCGAATTACGGTAGTTTCTTTGTCAATCGCTGTCTTTTTAATTCCTCCGGTACGCCGGATGATCGCCCTTCCGCGGAGGTCGGCACTGCGGCTGATCACCGGTTATATGTATCTTGTAATTTTAATAGGTCTGCTGTGCAGGACAATCTTGTCGTTGGTTCCGATGTTTCCGGTATCGATGTTTGAGCCCGGGCTTTATCAGAATCTATCCTTCCTGACTCTGTATCTGATTATGATGCTAGGAAATACGGGCTTTGTTCTCCTGTCAAAGGAGCGGGCAGATCGGCAATTGTTAAAATTGGCAAGCTACGATGATCTGACAGGGGCCCTGAACCGCAGATCCTTTACCCTCAAGGCTCAAAAGCTATTGGAAGCAAAGGACCGGAAGAGTCCTGCCAGCTTTATTCTTCTGGATATCGATCACTTCAAGCAGATCAATGATGGTTACGGACATGACGCCGGAGATCGGGTTCTGGAGAATATCGCCTTCATTGTCAGCAGCATTCTTGAGACTTCAAGTTTATTCGGTAGATTCGGAGGAGACGAGTTCGCAATTCTTTTGCCGGAGGCGGGAGTGGAGGAATCGGATGCCGTCGCAGAACAGGTTCGTCGTTCAGTGGAATCCCTGGAGATTCGTTACGGGCTTAAAGCAAGCACGATCAGCATGGGAATTGTCACGGTTCCCTCCGATCGGGAGATACCGTTGGAAGAGCTGTATACGACGAGTGATATGGCGCTCTATCGAGCCAAGCAACTCGGGCGGAATCGTGCAGCGCGAGTAGATATCCCATGGGGATAAAATGAGTTCTTTCTGTGGTTTATACTCTATGCTACGATAGGAATAATTATCTTAATGCGAAATTGGGGTCAGAGAATATCGTGAATTCTTCAGTAAGCATCTTTATTGTCCTGGCTGCTCTGTCCGGCGTGCTTAGCGTGCTGCTGACCATTTATTCCTATGTCAATCGCAATCGTTATTCGGGAATTAGACTATTCTTCTGGATTTCAATCTGCTCGGCCATTTATTCGTTTGGTTTCTCTATGGAGCTTGCCAGTACCTCGCTGGAAGAGATTATGTACTGGGTTAAACTTGAGTATCTTGGCATGCCCTTCATTTCGCCTTTGAGCTTGGCGCTAGTTATGTATTATGTCGGAATGGAGAAGTATGTCACTCGACGGAATATTATGCTTCTGCTTGTCATACCGGCGCTAACCTTTCTCTTCGTCTTGACCAATGAATATCATCATTTGTTCTACCAAGACGTCTATCTTAATCCAGACGCGCCGTCACCGATGATGGATATGAATATGGGTGAATGGTACATCGTTCATGGCAGCTATACGGTGAGTTGCATTCTGACGGGAATTTTCTTGCTGCTCCGGTACTGGAACCGCCGTAAAAATGTGCTCCGCAGCCAATTGATTGCTTTGTTTATCGGCTTTGCCCTGCCGTGGGTAGCCGCATTTATCTACTTAATGGGTCTGACCCCTTATCAAATGGACCCGGTACCGCTGATTATGTGGATCACTTCTTTCTTTTATATGTGGGCGATTCGAACCTCCGGCTTGCTGGTCGCCTCTCCGGTGGCTAGGGAGTATATCTTTGATAGTATGCGGGACGGGGTATTAGTTGTTGATCCACAAGGCTTCCTGGCCGATTATAATCCCGCGGCAGAAGTGATGATTCCAGGGCTTCAGGCAGCTTGTATCGCCAGACCGGTCAACCAGATTCGACTGACTGAGGATTTTGATGAAGAAATCTTTGAGTTCTACCCGGATTCCAATCTGACTCATATCAAGGAAGTTGGCTGGAATATCGGTCATGAGGCTTGCCATTACAAAATTCAATCCTCACCGGTCATTAACCGGAGAGGCCAGTTTGTAGGCCGTACATATACAGTCCTGGATGTGACCGAGCAAGTGCGATTGGAGGAGGAGCTTCGCAGACTGGCTACTTACGATGGGCTTACCGATATATATAACAGAACTTATTTCATGCAAGAGAGCCAAAGAGAGCTGGAGGCGGCCAATCGAAATAATCGGCCATTCTCTTTAATGATGATTGATATCGATCATTTCAAGCGGATCAATGATCTCTTTGGTCATGATACTGGCGACTTAGCACTTCGGCATATCGCCTCAATCCTGAAGGAGTGGCTCGCTAACGAGTACATATTGGGCCGATATGGGGGAGAAGAGTTCGTGGCTGCTCTGCCTGGACTGGACTTGCGGGAGGCTGCTCTGTGTGCGGAGGAGCTTCGCCGGGAAATTGAACGCGTCCCTCTGAACTGTGCTGCCGGAGAGATTGGGATCACGGCAAGCTTCGGCGTGGCGGAGTCACGTCTGGATGGCGCTCCATTGGAGAGTATCTTTACGGAGGCGGACAAAGCGCTCTATGCATCCAAGAAGAACGGCCGAAATCGCGTAAGCACCGCTTCTAATTATTTTTGCTATTAATATTGAAGGGATATGAGGTTATGGAGCAATCGCAAAGCTTGAACGGATATACGTCGGCTACGGTAGTGGCTACGACGTCCAACTTTATTATGGTGCGTGAGGAGCCTTTTACCCACACTTATCGCACGGTGATCCGGCTGCGGGAGCAAGGAACATTGAAGCTGCGCTTCGGCTTCTCGAATACCGTGGATTCGACTTGGGAGCAGGGAACAATCGCCTGGGCTGGACGCGAAGGCGGGGCATGGCGTATTGAAGCTGCCTGTATTGCAGATGGAGGAATAGACCACAACTGCAGCTACAATGAAGGAACGCTGGTACATCTGACCTTTGGAGGAACGGGCACGAGGGATGTGCTTCCCGGAGAACAGTTCTATAGCGATCCTGTTGAAATTTACTTGCCCGACGGGCATGATTTGATGTTTAGCTGGACCCTTTCTGCGGGACCGGGTGCTTCAATTCCTTACAATACAGAGCAGATGCTGGTGACAGCCTATGATGCCCCAGGCTTCCGGGCGGCTCAGCCGAATGAGGATGGATTTCGCAAATCGGACAACCTGCTCGTGCTGCCCTCCTGGATTGGTTATGAGAAGGATACCGTACAGGAGCTGGTGTTCTTTGGCGATTCCATCACGCAGGGCGTACGCACGGCTCAGGATGGATATGACTATTGGGTCGCAAAAATCGCGAATCAACTCGGCCCCGCTTGCGGGGTATGGAATCTTGGCTCCGGCTGGGCGAGAGCCTATGATGCTGCAACGGATACGGCTTGGCTAAGAAAGGCAAAGCAGGGAAAAGACAAGATTGTACTCTGCTTGGGGGTCAATGATATCGATATTGGCTGCCGTACCGCCGAACAGCTGCTCTCCGATCTTCAGGATATAATCTATCGTTTGAAGAACCATAATCCTGATGTAAAAATCATTTTATGCACCGTACCACCGTTCAACTTCGTGGAGGAGCGGGAGCAGATCTGGCGCACGGTCAATGCACGGATCCGCGGGTTAAGCCTGAGCGGTGTGGACCGTGTGTTTGATATTGCGGAGGTCCTGTCCCAACCCGCTCCGCATGAACATCTGCTGCAGCGGCAGTATATGAGCTCGGAATTTGATCCGCATCCTAACGGTCTTGCCGGCACAAGGATTGCCGAGGCGTTCCTGCGCTGGTATTAATCCAAGCGATTAATAGAAGAAGTTGCCGAAGTTTTTAACTTTGAAGCTTGTATGAACGACGATATCCATATCCTGGATGTAATTGTCTTTATAGAAGGCTCTCCATTCTTTATAGCTGACTTTATTTCGTATATGCTGTCCGATCCCGATGCTGTCTACTCCGAGCTGCTGCATCTTCTTTACGATGCGGTTGCATTCCTCTTCGATATGACGGCTCAGAATTTGCTCCAGCTCGGCGCGTTCAGATGTGCTCATCTTCAGATTTCCGATGTATTCTGTTATTCCTCCGTGAATAACTATCTTAATCTCCACCCGGTATTTCCCTTCGGGCGTTTTGCTGATGGTTTTGCGGGTGGAGTTGTTGATGGCGTGAAATGAAATGCTGTACAGTTCAGGGCGATTTAGACCGAGTGTGAATTCTCCCCGGTTCTGGTCGTGATACATGATGGAGAAATAAAAAATATCCGAAGCGTTCAGCTTGCCGACCATGCGATCTTTCTTGAAGAGGGCGATGCCGTTGACCTCAAGGTCTTTGTCGGACCTCGTGAGAACCGGAGTGATCGGGTCGCGTCCTTCATCGAAGTAGTCCCGGCAAAAATGATGCAGCAGCACATGGGGGAGCGTCTGATTTTCAAACTCTTTTTTCAGCAGCCGGTCAATATATTGGTTCGTTCGGGAGTGACCGGGCAAATGCGTCTCGATAATATCACGCGCTGCGCCCTCCACAACTGCGATTTCTGTCCGCTTGGATATGGTGAAATCCCGAAGCAGGGTGTCCATATGACTCCACAACCCTCTTCTGGACAGTTCCTCATTGAACAGAATCGTATTGATTTGCCCACTAACCATTTTACGACTGGTTTTTCGTTGCATTAGAATTCGTGCTTCCTTGCTGCTTCGCACGATTTTGGAGAAAATCTCCTCTTGCTGCTGCGTCTTACTCGCTTCCGCAATAATGATAGGAATATTGACAGTGACCCGAATCATGTCGCCCTTTTCCGCATCAAAGCCCACCGTCCGGACATAACCTGCCCGCTCCAGGATATTATTGTCCTTGCTGCATCCTGTCGCTACGGTAAGGAACATTAGCACGAGCACGCCGATCCGTACCCTACGATGCATGACGTTTACTCCTCCCTTTCTGAATCAGGATTGCTAATAAGGCCAGCAGCGGTAATCCAATGGCTGCCCCAATCTCAAACAGACTAAGTACATCGAACCATTGTTCAACGATAATCAGCGACTTTGGAATGTAGGAGACCCCTATAGCCAAGGTCATGATCAGGAAAAGCAGCAGTTTCCAGGGGGCTTTGGGTAAGACGGCCGAATACATTTGCTGGCTCGACCAGAAGTACATGCCTGAGGTTACAATGATACTAAACAGGAACAGGCTGAAGATAAAATTCTGAATGCGCTCGACAAAGGGAAATTGCATATAGCCAAACATGTCCAGAAGCGGAAAAGATAAATATTTTAACTCGTGATAATTGAAGAATCCGTAGCACAGTAAGGCAACAAACAAATAGATGAGCAGCGAGATGCTGTTGCCAAGATGGACATACTTAAGCCACTTATTGTTGTTCTCCGCATAGGGAAACAGGAGGATCGATAACTCGTACCCCATGAATGCCGCGTACACACTTGCAAATCCCTTCAGCCAGTCACGGCCCTCTTTGAACACATAGGGAGAAAGGCGAAGCAGGTCAAAGTCGCCCAGTAACATAAAGCCTGAGGGAACGATTGCCAGGAGTATGAATACCATCAGGAGGTTGGCTTTGGACATGTTGTAGATTCCTTTGGTGACAAACAGAAAAATCAAGATATCAACAAATATCTTTAGCATCAAGTCCGAGGTGGAGGGGAAGATGATCATTTGGTAGATCAGCACGTACTGCTTGACGACAAGGCATCCGATCAGGGCAAAGAGACTTCCCGCAGCCAGATACACCGGAATAAGCATGAAGCGCGGCAGTCCCCCCTGTAAAATATCAAATAAAGACTTCCCTTTACCCAGACGGTATACTGCGTTGATCAGCATGATGTTAAGCGCGACGATCAGGTAGACCAGGATCAGGATGATCCAACCGTTGGTTCCGAAATAAGTGGCAATCGTCCTGGGAAGGGTGAACTGCACGACGCCTGCCTGGGTATTGAAAATCAACATGGCTATGGAAAAACGATGAAGCTTTTCTTGTGCCAACGGGATCACCTATTTCTTCATCTTATTCAGGCTAACATTCGTGGAACGCGTCTGGGAGGGGCGTCTGTTCAATGCCCAGAACGGACCGCGAATAAAGATATCGTTCCAGTCCCGGAGCTTGACAGGTGCGGCCGGTATTGTATAAGGCGCGCCCAGACTTGTTAATTTGGCTAAATGGATAATAATCAGGGCGATGCCTGCGCAAAAACCGAAGTTCCCCAGCATACCTGACAGAATCAGCAGACCAAACCGGACAAGCCGGAGGGAGCCGCTCATGATATAGCTGGGAACCACGAAGGAAGCAATGGCTGACATGGCTACAGAAATGATCAGAATATTGCTCGTGAACCCGGCTTGCACGGCTGCCGTACCAATCACGATACCGCCAACGATACCGATGGTTTGTCCAATCTTGGTCGGAAGACGCGCCCCTGCCTCCCGCAGCATTTCGATGGTTCCTTCCATCAGTAAAGCTTCGATGATGGGAGGGAACGGGACGCGGGATCTGGATTCGGTCAAGGAAATAAGCAGATTCTCGGGAATCATCTCATAGTGATAGGTTGTGATTGCGACATATAAAGGCGTCAAGCATATGGTAATAAGAAACGCTATGTAGCGAAGAACCCGTAAAGCCGATCCTACTACCCACCGATTATAATAATCATCCGGCGTGGTAAAGAACTCAAAAAAGGAGGAGGGGGCGATAATCACCGAGGGACTATGCTCCTCGATTAACACAAGCTTCCCCTCATTCAGCTTGGATACTGCGATATCCGTCCGCTCCGAGGTTTGGAACAATGGAAACAGAGCGTTTGGAAAATCATCGATAAGCTGAGTCAGCATCGTTCCGTCGTATAATGAACTGAACTCAATGGCTTTAATCCGCTCCTCCATTTCCCGGACGTATTCCATGTCAGCTATTCCGTCTATGTAGAGCACACAAATTTTGGTCTTGGAGAGTTCACCAGCCGTATATTGGAGTACCTTCAACCGGTTGCTTTTTAATCTGGAGCGGATCAGTCCCAAGTTGGTACCGAGCGATTCATTGAAAGCATCGTGCGGACCGTTGATGGCGCTTTCCGATTCGGATTGCTCGATGGACCTTTTCTCCGGGCCATAAGCATCCACCAGATACACCCCCTGAGGAAGAAAGAGAGCCACGTAACCATTCAGAATTCCGTGAACGGTATGGACAACATCCTCGACAGCAATGAATTGCGAGCGCCGGAGCAATTGCTCCAATTCCTCCCTTTTGATATTCAGCAAAGGACGAAGAACATCCCTTTCATACGCCTGGGCGTCCAATTGATGAGCGAAGAACAGCAAATCTGCCCGGAGCTCGGGCATGGTGTAGTGAGTCAGGTCGCTGCAATCCTTAAATTCCTCTTGAACATTCCGTAAAGTAAGGGGGCCCGGGGCTTGTGGAGAGCCCTGCGGACTGTCGCTATGATCGTTTTTTTTGTTTTTGGCCTGCACCCACTTACTGATGAATTGGAGCATGGACATGGCTATCCCCTCCACAGCAATTTTTAGGTATTATGTGATGGGGAGGGAAGTTTATGCAAAGAGATCTCCGGATTCAAGCAAAAAGCGGCGGAGCCGGAAAGAATCATGGCATCGCCGCTTTTGATGGTACCTCTTATTTATCCGCGAAGGAGAGACTCCGCGCCATCGATATATACTTCTGTTCCGGTAATATGAAATGATTCATCCGAGGCAAGGAACAGGGCCAGATTAGCTACTTGCTCGGGCTTGCCGGGGCCTTTCTCCAGCGGCTGGCTCCCCTCGGGAAATTCCACGGGAATTTTAATCTCCTCCATATCCTCTGCTGGATAAGTATTGTCACTGATATTAGTCTCTATTGCTCCGGGACAAATCGCATTAACGCGAATCCCGTACTGGGCCAGTTCGAGCGCAGCCATCTTCATGAAAGCGACTTGAGCTGCTTTAGTCGAAGCATAGGCGGAAAATCCAGTGTTGGAAAAGACTCGGTTCCCGTTGATAGAGCTTGTGATGATAATACTTCCGCCGTGCTCTTTCATATGCGGAATTGCATATTTCACGGTAGCGAACGTTCCGCGCAAATTGATATCCATCGTTTGGTCCCAATCCTCGATCTTCATGGACTCGATCGGAGCCATGGTGCCATTGATCCCGGCATTGGCGAATACGACCTGAACAGAGCCGGATTCTTCAGCAATTCGGGCGAACGCCTGCTCAATCATTTCCGGCTTGGAGATATCGCAAGGAATGACTTTCGCCTCACCGCCGGCATCCACAATCTGCTTCCGCGTTTCTTCCGCTTCCTCTGGCGTCCGGTCAAGCATATAGACCTTGGCCCCCTGCTGGGCAAACCTTATTGCTGCCGCCCTGCCGATCCCGGAGCCTCCTCCGGTGACGGCAGCGACTTGATCCTTCAAACGAACTTGCTTCATAGCCAGCTCTCCCTTCCTGATTCCGGATGGTTATAGGTTCAGTAATTAACTACCCGAACCAGCATCCCTGAATCAATCAAAGACGGGGAGCACGTCTGATTGGAATGCTCTTTGCAATCTGATTCATCACTTCGGATAGAATCAGTCCGATCGCAATAGAACCGGAGATAAGGAACGCTTGCGCCGCTAATTGAACGGCGATATCATATTGATTCTCCACAAAGTTGCGCATGGCATCATAAGCAAGTCCGCCGGGAACCAAAGGAATAATCCCGGATACGCTGAATAAGATGACAGGCTCCTTATAGACTCGTGCAAAGATTAGGCTGACCAATCCTACTATAAAGGTGGCGCTAACGGTAGCAAAGATCGCATTGAAGGGAGCGGTAAGCAGGTAGTAGGCTGCCCATCCCAACATCCCGGATATCCCGCATTGAAGCAGCGTACGCTTCGGGGCATTGAATAGAATACCGAAGGCCGCAGCGGCAACAAAGCTGGCTAGACTATGCAGCACTAGACTCATTCTTCTTCCTCCAGATTCTGAATAATATTCAGAGGACCGTGAATACAACCGCGATCCCCGCACCGATGGCAAAGGCGGTGAGAAAGGCTTCTGCGCCTCGGGATAAGCCGGAAACCAGGTGTCCTGCCATCAAATCACGCACGGCATTCGTAATCAACAGCCCCGGAACAAGGGGCATCACGGATCCGATGATAATCTTGTCCAAGGCTGTTCCCAAATGGATCTGAACCAACAGATAAGCGACGATTCCGATCATTAATGAGGCTGTGAACTCTGCAAAAAATTTGACCCGAACCAGCCGATGAAGCCATAGAAAGGCTGCAAATCCCAGTCCTCCGCATAGAATGCCGGGAAGGAGATCCTTCCCGACTCCTCCGAACATAAATGTGAAGCAGCCGCTGGCTATAGCAGCGGCAACTATTTGCAATGGCAGCGGATAAGCATGCCTGGACGTATCAATCCGAACTAATTGCTGATATGCAGCTTCCGGAGAAAGGGTACCATTGCCTAGCTGTCGTGAGATATTATTCACAGCAGCTACCTTTTCCAGGTCCGTGGTTCTTTCGACAATTCTGATCAATTTGGCCCATTGCATCTCTCCGGACTGAAACACAATCCCGGTTGGAGTTACATAGCTTTGCGACCCGGGCAGGCCGAGCGAAGTCGCAAGTCGGGTCATTGTATCTTCAACCCGATAAGTCTCTGCACCGCTCTGCAGCATGATTTTTCCTGCCAGCAGGCAGATCTCCACCGGCTCCTGATCGGGAGGAATCAGCGATTCTTCCATAGGACAAACCCCCTTAGCTTACTATCGGACATTATACATTAGCCTTACAAAAAGCGGAATCATCCACAAATATCTCCTGATGTCATTGAATGTCGAAAATTATTTTAAATTGTCGAATTATGGCGTTTGATATGTTATGCTTTGTGTATTATTTCCTTGCTGATGGTAAGGTCTTTTGTATTGAGAGGGAACGTAATATGCTTGAAAGCTTGTTTTATAACTTTACGATTTTGACGACGTTTTTGTTCTTTGGAAACATTGTATGGGGAATATGGCAGCAGAAGTATCCCAAGAAGGAATGGGAGACTGAAGTATTACTTGGCTTTATTCTGGGTGTATTCGGGATTATCCTGATGTACTCCGGGTTTTATAGCGGCCAAACGGCCTATGTTGACTTTCGTCAGCTTCCTATTCTCGTGTCTGTCTATATGGGAGGATGGCTCTCCGGTTTGATTTCTGCTGTTCTGATTCTGATTTACCGGTTGTTTTTCCTAAATGGGTTACATCTTGCTTCCATATTGGGGGCTGTAAATATTCTGATCACCTTCCTCTTCAGCATTCTGCTGATCCAGCGCCGGAAATTGTCTTTTCCCAGATGGGGGTGGGCGCTGGCGTGCTCTGCATGCTCCAGTGTCATTCTTATCTATGTTATTTTTCAGGAAAGGCTTTGGATTACCATCGGAATGTTTACTCCCCTTTATCTGATTTCCGGCCTGTTTACTTTCATGATGCTTCAATATTTGCGCAAATCGGATGATTCCTTGAGAATTATGCGCGAAGCGGCAAACCGTGATTTCTTGACGGGATTGTCCAACCTGAGAGCCTTCGAATTTATGATGGAGCAGAAAATACTGTCCTCCAAGCGGTATAATACGCCATTTTCACTGGTTATGATTGATATCGATCATTTCAAGAAGGTAAATGATACGTATGGCCATTCCGCAGGAGATGCGGTTCTGGCGCAATTGGCGGATGTGTTAAGGGACACCTTCCGGCCCGGCGATCATATTGCCCGGAAGGGCGGGGAGGAATTTGCGGTCATTGTGGATCATTGCGCAGCGGATAAAGTCCTTGGCATTGCAGAGCGTCTGCGGCAAAATGTGGAGTCTAACCCATTCTTATTGCCGGACGGCTCAGAGCTTAAGGTGACGATTTCTGCGGGCAGCGCGACATATCCGGATGTTCCGGAGCATGATCTGATTGACAAGGCAGACCAGGCGCTCTATCGTGCCAAATCGGAGGGCCGGAACCGGGTATGCTGAAGAATCAGTTGCAATATGAAATGGAACTGGAAACTGGCGGTATAGGGAGGATTCCCTGTATCGCTTTTTTGTCGTTATGTATGAATGTGGGGTCATTTGGCAAAATAGTGGCATGTACAGATGAATGTAGGAGGCTGCGGGAATGACGACTCATCGGGCGAGCAATGCTGCAAACTGGCTGAGAGAGAAGCTGGCCGAGCAATCGGACTACGAGGAGATCACGCTGGGCGCATCCTCACAAATTCAGCTTCAATATTTGAAGAGTGTGACTAACTCGAACCTGGTGTACCAATATGTAGTAGTTCCCAGTTATGAGATGGATGATGTGGAAGCCTATGAAGCGTATATAGCAACCTTTCCCGGAACAGGTAAAGCGGATGATCTGCAGAAACTGATTGAAGGAATTTTAGAGGGCTATACCTTAGTCAGTATCGGCCCTAACAGTTATTTGTTTAACTCGGTGAAGGTGGAGTCCGGCGGTGTCGGAGAAGCGATAAATGAAGCGATTGTTCAAGGACCTCGCGAGGCCTTCAGTGAGAGTATTGAGACGAATCTGAATCTAATTCGCCGCAGGTATCAGACTTCAGAATTGAAGGTTGAGACGATGACGCTGGGGAGCCTGTCCAGAACGGCTATCGCGATCGTCTATGATCAGAAGCGGGTGGATTCGAGCGTACTCCAACAAGTAAAAGACCGGCTGAAAAAGGTTAAAATCGATATCTTGCAATCTGCCGGAGAATTAGAGAAATATATAAGTCCTCACCGGTTCAGGATTTTTCCCAATATGGTCGTGACAGAGCGTCCGGACCGGGTTGTACTCAACCTGACAGAAGGAAAGGTTGCCATTCTGATGGATACGACTGGCTTTGCCATTATTGCTCCAGCAGTATTCACTGATTTCTTCTCGGCGATGGATGATAAAATACAAATTCCTCTTGTCAGCCAGTTCTTGAAGCTGATTCGATACGTCGGATTGTTTATAACCTTGACCTTGCCCGGGTTATACGTCACCTTTGCCTCTTACAATCCCGAAATATTAAAATCCCAACTTGTTCTTCTAATTGCAGGCAGCCGTGCGGCCGTTCCGTATCCATCCTTTATGGAGGTCCTTTTTATGCTGCTGATGATGGAATTTCTTACCGAAGCAAGCTTGCGCCTGCCCAAAGCGATTGGCCCGACCGCAACCACTGTAGGTGGGCTGATTCTGGGACAGGCAGCTACCCAGGCAGGGCTTGTTAGTAATATTATGATCATTCTCGTATCCGCCGTTGCAATCTCCAACTTCGTGATTCCGCTGAGTATGATGGGTTACACGATCCGTGTGATCAAGTACATTATTGTTCTGACGGCGATGCTCTTCGGAATAGTAGGCGTTATGATCTCTGTGGTCGGAATCATTATGTACTTGTCCGATGTCCGCAGCTTCGGCAAACCCTACTTCAGACTAACATTGTGGGAATCCAAGGAGAAGGTAGGGCACCAGCATGGTAAGTCGTAGGTACTACTATTATCTGTTTATGATCAGTATGGTTATCAATATTATCAATCTTGTACCGAGAGTTCTTATTCTCACCAGGTTCGACGGCGTATTCTGGTCGATTCTGCTTGCGGTTGCTTACTGCACCTTAACAATGTATATTTTCACCCGCCTGATTATCCAGTTTGAGGGACAGGGCTTTCCGGAAATTTTCAATACTTATTTACCCAAGGCTGCAGCGGCTCCTCTCCTCATCTTATACTCTATCTTTTGGTTTATTGCGGGATGTATTCTGCTGTTGTCCTTCGTAGATATCACGATTCGCTTCATCAGCCCGGATATACGGGGGAGAGCTGTCATGACAGGTTTTTTGATTCTGGTGGTCGGAGCCAGTCGTATTAAGACAACCTCCATTTTGTATGCAACAGAGACTGTACTCATGCTGTGTTTGCCTGCAATGGTGTTCATTTTAGTCAAGGCCTTGATCAATCCCGCCTTTAATTGGGACTCGGTTATGCAGGTATTTACCTATTTATGGACCAAGCCTAAGCTGGTTACGGTTGCCGGAGCCAGCTTCGCGTTTACCGGATATGTAAATCTGGCGATTTTCAATCGCAGCTTTCAGAATCTAAAGCTCGAGCTGCGCCATTTCTGGCTGGTTCCGGTATCAGGACTTCTCGTTCTGTTGATTACTCTGCTTGTGCCGATTGGGTATCACGGTACGATCGGAGTAGAGGATCATGTCTATAGCTGGTTCTCAACTGCGGATTCTTTACGAATGGAGACGTTTGTTGTTGAACGGGTTCTGTATTTGTTTTACATTACCTATCTCAGTATGTCGCTTGTTACGGTAGTGATTTACTGGCATGTTGGATTGGAGCTGTTCAAGGGCTGCTTCAACGGAAAGGAAGGTAAAGGGGAGTCCGAGGACGGAGAGAAGGGTACAGGTAAAAAGACGAGAAAGAGTCAGTGGATCCAAGCCATAATTCTCTTTATGCTCTCTGCGGTCATGGTCTATTTGGTCGAGGAGCTCAACCAAGTTCAATTGGCTCAGGCAGGTCAGTGGTTTTTAAACTTTCGGTTTTTCGCGGAAATGCCCCTGATCCTGTTGTTGATATTTCTGGTATGGAAAAAAAGGAGAAGTGCAAGAAGATGAAAAGAAGCCTGTGGGCTAAGCTATGCGTGATAGGCTTGCTGGTCTCGCTATTGAGCGGATGTCAGTTCAAGGATATTGACAAGCGTTCCTTTGTCCTCGCGATTGGCGTGGATCGTCCCGAGGACCCGGAGACCAAGCATCTTTATGAAGTTACTTTAAAGACCGCTTTGCCGGAAGGAGATCCCACCGCTCGCACTCAGGAGTCCATTATGATTACGCAATTGGCTCCCAGCATTCCAGAGGCCGTACGGCTAATGAAATCTAAAATTGATAAGGAGCTGGACTTCAGCCACTGCAAGGTTGTTGTGTACGGGCAGGCCTTAGCCAAGGAGAATATCGCTGCAGTGCTGGACTGGACGACCCGTCGGCGTGACCTTCAATTGATTATGTACTGTGCAGTTGGGGTTCCCAATGCCAAGGAAGTGATCCAAATGCAACCGAAAACGGAAAGGGTGCCGGGCAATGCCCTGATTCTGTCCCTAAGCAAGGATGGCAGTGAATCGCCGTTTGTCCATACGGTATACTCATTTGACCTGGCCAGGAAGATGACAGAGCGCGGGATTGATCCAATCATGCCAGTTGTGCATACCCAGGACCCGGATATGCTTGTCGTGAACAAGCTGGCTGTATTCAACAAATCCAAGATGGTGGGTACGCTGACACCTGATGAGACCCGACTGTTCAATCTGTTGGCTACCAAAAATCTGATTACCAGCTTCCGAGTCACGGCAGAAGGGAATGCTTATGATTATTATCTGGAATCCTCGAAATCAGAATATAAAATTAACCCTGCCAAAGCTGGAAAGGCTACGGTTAGTTATAAAGTGAGCGGAAGTGGAACGATTGAAATGAACGATGAAGGAATCCCCGTTACAGGACCGGTATTACGCGAGGTATCCCGTGCGGCAAATGAGCAGTGGGAGAAGGATATCAAGGCTCTGTGTCAAAAATTTCAAGGCTTGGGGGTAGATCCGCTGGGATGGGGGCTCCGCTATTTCTCAAGAAATTGGAATAATGAGCAGGAGGTTCAGCAGTGGAAGGAGCTCTATCCGGAGCTTGAATTTCAAGTCAAGGCGGATGTGAAGATGAAGTATACCGGGCTGATTCGCTAAAAATAGCTGCGTTGAGGGGGCAACGTGTGAAATGATCTTCACACGTTGCCCCCTCAAACGCAGCTTTGTTGATTAAGAGTTCTCATCACCATCGAAGCCGTTCAGCAGGTCAATCCCTGGCATCGCATCCGGGTCCGGCGCACTCCCGTCAACGGGACTTCCCGGCTGAACCGCATCCGCGTCGGGCACATTGGGCAGAGCTGTATCGTCCAGCGCAGTGTAGTCCTCGTTGTCACCTTCGTCAGACTCGCTGATTCCTTGCGTAATTCGCGTATCGTGAGGCAGAAGATCATCCGCAGGTATATCATTCTCAGGCCGGTAATCGCGTTGAATCAGGTAACGGTCATAGGTAAAGTCGCTTTCTTCCTTCATAAAATCCTCATTAGGCATGATTTGTCATCTCCTTGTGTAAGCGATGCTTCAGCTTTAGTTGAAGTTTGCCCTGATTCGGGAAAATCAACGCGCGGAGACTCAAAATTTAGGGAATACGTACTTGACGATAAAGTATAAAAAGCCGAAGAAGAGAATGATGTAGGCGGCATATTTGATGAAGGTTGCTGCTACCATGCTCGGCTCGGATCTGTGCTGCACCTCTTTGCGCTCTACATCTACATTGGTTGTCTCGTTGCGTTCGTGCGGATCATACATTGCAATTCCTCCTTCAGAGTGTAAAGTGTGGAAGCCGTTTTATCAGCACATTGCTTCGTCTTCATCCGTTTGTCTACTTAATAAACGGGATTCAGGCCTGTGAAACAAAGTATTGACTTAGCGGAGCGTGACGTCTACAATGTCACACATAAACTCGCGGACGGTTTTAGGTTGATCTTGTTGCAGGAGGGCTTGACCAAGTGATCACGATTTATGATATTGCCAAATTAACCGGATTTTCTCCAACCACCGTATCCAAGGTGTTCAATGACTACCCGGACGTCAGCCTGAAGACTCGCCGTAAAATTCTGGAGGCCGCGGAGCAGCTTGGCTATTTGCCGAATGCACATGCCCGCTCGCTCACCACGAAGCGCTCCTGGACGATTGGGATACTCTATAACGAGTCCTCGGGCATTGGCATGCTGCACCCTTATTTTGCAGGGGTTATTGAAGGCTTCAAAAAGGTCGCGACCTCGCGCGGATATGATTTAATGTTCATCTCCAAGGATATTGGCGGCAAAAAGAGCGGATATCTGGAGCATTGCAAAATTCGCGGTGTGGATGGAGTAGTCGGTATTCTGCCGGATTACAGTGATCCGGACTTTACAGAGCTGCTGGATTCGGATGTTCCCATGGTATTGCTTGATCAGGAGTCAGAGATCAAAGGGACGGTCTATTCCGATAATCTGGACGGCTCGATTCGTGCTGTTCAATATTTGTATGATCTTGGTCATCGCAAGATCGGCCACATCGGCGGGGGCAACACTTTTGCCGGTGTCAAGCGTATGCAAGGCTACCTTCAAGCAATGCAGGAGCTCCGACTTCCTATTTGTGAGGAACACATCATACAAGGAAGCTATGACTATACGATTGAGAGCGGAAAAATTGCGATGGAACAGCTGCTTCAAGCGGTTGATTCTCCGACGGCGGTATTTGCTGCCGGGGATAATCTGGCCATTGGCGCAATGCAGGCGATTAAGGACCATGGCCTGAGCATCCCCGGGGATATATCTATCATCGGCTTTGATGACATTGCTATGGCCGGCTTTCTGACCCCTTCTTTAACAACGATTCGCCAGAACACCCATGCCCTTGGCAATAAGGCAGCCGACATGTTAATCTATTCAATAGAAGGCGGTACGACGATCTCTTCGGAAGTGATCCCGGTAGAGCTTGTTGCCAGAGACTCTTGCCGAGCCATTGAATAAATTTACAGCATATATTATTTTTTCGGTAAAGTCGAAACCGGTTTCGAAAAATGAAAAAGGAGCGATTCTTGCATGGCGAAGTGGACGAAAGTGCTAACCTCCCGGGATTCCGGAGAACGGCTGGCCTATCAAGGCGAATTGGCAGCCGGAGTTAATTCCGCAGAGGGCCAAGCTCACATTAAGCTGGATCCTGCCCGGACGTATCAATCCATTGTTGGTTTTGGAGGCGCTTTTACGGAGGCAACGGCCTACACACTCTCCCGGATCAGTCCAGAGAAGAGAGCCGAGGTCATCTCCAAATATTTCGATCTCGAACAAGGCCTCGGCTATACGATTGGCCGTGTGCATATTCATAGCTGTGATTTTGCTTTGGGCAATTATACGTATGTGGAAGACAATGATGCCGAGCTCAAGACCTTTGATATTTCCCGCGAGCGGAAATGGGTGCTGCCGCTCATCCATGATGCTGCTAAGGCTGCCGGCCAAGACATTACGATGCTGGCTTCTCCCTGGAGCCCGCCCGCCTGGATGAAGACGAATGGAGAAATGAATCATGGCGGCCAGTTAAAGCCGGAATTCAGAGAAGCCTGGGCGCTTTATTATACTAAATTCATTAAGGCCTTCCGTGAAGAAGGGGTGCCTATCTGGGCGATTACGGTGCAAAATGAACCGGCGGCTGTACAGACCTGGGATTCCTGTATTTATAGCGGGGAAGAGGAGCGGGATTTCGTTCGAGATCATCTTGGCCCGACGATGCATCGCGAAGGACTGGCAGACGTGAACATTCTGATCTGGGACCATAACCGGGATCTGATCGTGGAACGCGCCTCTGCTGTGCTGTCTGATCCGGAAGCAGCCAAGTATGTATGGGGCACCGGCTTCCACTGGTATGTCAGCGAAGCCTTTGAGGAAGTGGGCAAGGTTCATGAGCTGTTCCCCGACAAGCATCTGCTCTTTACAGAAGGCTGCCAGGAGGGCGGCGTCAAGCTGGGCGAATGGTTCACCGGCGAACGCTACGGACGCAACATCATCGGTGATTTGAACAACTGGACCGAAGGATATCTGGACTGGAATCTGGTGCTGGATGAGACGGGCGGGCCGAATCATGTGAACAATTTGTGTGATGCTCCGATTATCGCTGATACGACTACGGATACGGTTCATTATAATAGCTCGTATTACTACATCGGCCATTTCAGCAAGTACATTCGTCCCGGAGCGGTTCGGATCGGCCTGGAATCGGACATTACGAATCTATACATGACTGCCTTCAAAAATGAGGACGGAAGCATTGCAGTTGTTGTCCAGAACGAAGGAGATGCGGGGCAAGACTTTACTTTGGAGCTGGGTGCCGATTCCGTATCCGATCACCTGTCCGCTCATTCGATTGCAACCTATCTTATTAAACCATAAGGAGATGAATCCCATGCCAAAATACGGTTTTGAAAAAGAAACATTTGTGATTGAGCAGTTTGATAAAGCGAAGCCGTTCTCGAGCTTCCTGCCGGGCCTTGCCGGACTCAAGGGCATACCGATGTGGACCTTCTATGTAAACCGCGGTCAAGGCGTATGCAGCTTCGGAATCCGGGACAAGAACAGTCCGATCATGGAATTTTCGCCTGCCAACATCACTTATCAATCGGTATCCATGCAGGGCTTCCGGACGTTTGTGAAGCTTAAGGATCAGGAATTGATTTACGAGCCGTTTCAGAACGCTTATCCCGATGCCTCTGCCAAGCGGACGATGCGCATTTCGGCGAATGAATTCGTGATCGAGGAGCGCAATGAAGCGAAGGGACTGCAGATCAAGGTTACTTATTTCCACATCCCGAATGATGATTACGCCGCACTGGTTCGTAAAGTAGAACTGACCAATATTTCCGGCGAGGCGATCAGTCTGGAAATGCTCGATGGTCTGCCTGAGATCTTGCCGTTCGGTGTGGAGAACTCCGGCTACAAGGAGATCGGCAACCTGCTTCGCAGCTGGATGGAAGTCGATAATCTGGAGGAGGGCATCCCCTATTACCGCAACCGTTCCAGTACGCATGACGAAGCGGAAGTCAGTGAAGTGCGCAGCGGTCATTTTTACCTGTCATTTGACGAAGAAGGAAGACGCTTCTCGCCTATTGCAGACTTTGAATTGGTATTTGGAGCGAACACTTCGCTCGCCTATCCCGACGGATTTGCTGATTCATCAATCCAGGAGTTGCTTGAGAAACCGCAGTATTGCAAGAACAAGGTCCCTTGCGGATTCTCTGCAATTACAGCTGACCTGGCCGCGGGGGAGACGAAGCAGGTATACACCCTGATCGGCCACTTTGACAGTGTGGAGCGCCTGAATGAAAAAGCCCGGCATATTTCCTCGCCGGCTTATGTGGAGCAGAAGCTCGCGGAAGCCCGGGAACTGACTGAGAACCTGACGGCCGATATTGCTACCAAGACCTCGATGCCGCATTTCGATGCCTACTGCAAGCAGAATTATCTCGATAATTTCTTGCGCGGGGGCTATCCGTTTATTTTTGAGAATGGGAAGGAAGGCTTTGTGATCCATCTCTATTCCAGAAAGCACGGGGATCTTGAGCGGGATTATAATTTCTTCTCCATTGCGCCGGAGTATTACTCGCAGGGGAACGGCAACTTCCGCGATGCCAACCAAAACCGCCGCAGCGATATTTACTTTAATCCGAGAGTGGGCACGTTCAATATCAAGACATTCTTTAGTCTGATGCAGGCAGACGGCTATAACCCGCTGGGAGTTGAAGGCACGAGCTTCCAGGTCGAGAAGGAGCGTTCCGGCGAACTGTCCGCCTGGCTGGACAAGGCTGTTCAGAATCATCGTGAGGAATTGGCAGCGCTATGTCACGCTAAATTCACGCCTGGCAAGCTGATTTCTTATATTGCCAGCCATGGAGTAGGACTGAATGTGAGCGAAGAGCAATTCCTCACGGGCGTGTTCTCACTGGCCAAGCAAAATATTGAGGCTAACTTCGGCGAAGGGTACTGGTCGGACCACTGGACGTACAATATGGATCTGATTGACAGCTATCTGGATATTTTTCCTGATCGTAAGGCGGAGCTGTTATTTGAAGAGGCTGACTACACCTTCTTTGACAGTCCGGCGAGAGTATTGCCGCGCAGCGAAAAATATGTGCTGAATCACGGGCAGGTGCGCCAATATGGTTCATTGGTGCATGATGAGGAGAAGCTGCAGAGGCTTGGCATTTCACCTAAGGGCACGAACTGGCTGAAGACGGCGCACGGCAGCGGAGAGGTGTATCAGACCAACCTGTTCGTGAAGGTGCTGTCGCTGTCCCTTGTCAAGTTTGCAACGCTGGATCCTTTCGGCATGGGAATTGAAATGGAAGGCAACAAGCCGGGCTGGAACGATGCGATGAACGGTTTGCCTGGATTGTTCGGATCGGGCATGAGCGAGACGTTCGAATTGAAGCGGATGCTGAAATTTGTGCTGGAGGTCGTCCGGGAGTACGGAGCATATACGGCAGACGTTCCGGAGGAAATCGCCGATTTGTTCGATCAAGTGAAAGAACTGCTCGGCAGCCACTTGGACGGCAAGCTGGACTCCTTCGCCTATTGGGATCAGACATCATTAGCCCGCGAGGCTTACCGGGATCGGATTCGCTTTGGCATCAGCGGAGTGGAGCGCAAGCTGAGCCTGTCAGAGCTGGAGGACGCGGTTCTGAAGATGCTGGGCAAAGTGAATCAGGGTATTGCCGAGGCGGTTAAGCTGGGCAACGGCCTGACACCGACCTATTTTGCCTTTGAAGCCATGGAATTTGAACCGGTACTGAATGCGCAGGGAGAAGCGGAGATCAGCGGATACGGTCTGCCTAAGGCTACCGTGAAGAAGTTTGCGGTTCGGCCGTTGCCGTACTTCCTGGAAGGACCGGCACGCTGGATGAAGACGATTGAGGATCCGGAAGAGGCTCAAAGAGCCTATGAAGTGATTCGCAGCAGTGACCTGTTCGACAAGAAGCTTAGCATGTACAAGACCTCGGTGAGCCTTGATGAAGAGACTCATGAGATCGGCCGCATTCGCGCGTTTACGCCGGGCTGGCTGGAGCGGGAATCCATCTTCTTGCATATGAGCTACAAGTATTTGCTCTCCTTGCTTAAGAATGGCTTGAAGGAAGCCTTCTTCGCGGAGATGAAAACATCGCTGATCCCGTTCCTGGATCCGGCAGTGTATGGTCGCAGCACCCTGGAGAACTCCTCCTTTATCGCGTCAAGCGTCAACCCGGATCCGGAGGTTCATGGCAGAGGATTCGTCGCCAGACTCAGCGGTTCGACCGCTGAATTCCTCAGCATGTGGGTGATGATGATGGCCGGGAAGCATATTTTCCGTATGGCTGACGGAGAATTGCAGTTGCAGTTGAATCCTGCATTGCCGGGATGGCTCTTTGATGATCAGGGAGAAGTATCCTTTACCTTCCTGGGAAGCACATTAGTCACGTATCGTAATCCGGATCGTCGTGATACTTTCGGCGGAAACGCAGCTGTGATCTGCAGGATGACGGTCGTGAAGAGAGATGGACAGCAGATTCAGATCGACGGTAACGCCATTACAGGTACTTTGGCTGAAGCTGTGCGTAATGGCTTGGTAGAATCCATTACAGCAGAACTGGCTTAAGTGTTTAAATTCGGTATCATCTGCCGATAAATCAGAGAGTCTTTCAACGCATCAGGTTGAAAGGCTCTCTCTTATTTTGGCAAGGTAGATTTTTTATCGATAAAACTATTCATGGATTTAATATTCCATTAAAGGTAAAATAATTTTGTTGTATAAAAGCTATAAAACCTCGTAATTTTACCATATTATTGAAGTTGATAAAGGTATTTTTGATCATATTATCGAAGTAAGAGGAATGCATAATAATTTTGGCAGGGGTGCTGGAATGAAGGGGTTTCTAAAGGTATTTTCGATCTTCGTGATACTTGGCATCGTCGTTTTGTGTGCAGTATCACTTGAATTTTCTGCAGGAAATAATATTGATCAGCAGGTTATTCCTGAATGGCAAATGACTTGGACTGATGAATTCGATCCGGATATGAGCACTAAAGAGTTGGAGGCATCCCAGGCCTGGGAACGAGTTGAAGCTAATGAGCCAACTCCAGAGCGCCCTCAGGGGAAACAGGGGCAATGGGTAAGAATAGATGCCCCCCCGATTACATCGCGGTCACCTGCCATTTTATTTGAAAAGGTATATGGCAGTCATATTGTTGTTAAGATAAACGATGAATTAATTTATGAGTCTCAAAGAGACTACAGATATAGCGTTAATACAATTTTACTTCCTCTGGACCGTAATGGAGACCGGGATATCATCTATATGGGAATTGATTCTATAAAGCGGATAGGCCCGCAAGGAAATGTCCTGGTTGGAGATTATAAGAATCTCCAAAAATTATACATCAAGAATAATATTGTGGATTTCATTATAGGCAGTGCCTTAATTTTTGTCGCGGCTATAATGTTGATCTGCGCTCTGTTTCTTAAAAACGAAAATATGGCTGGATGGTTATCGTTGTGTCTTGTTATTCTATCCGGCGGAACTATGGTGCTTACATACTCCCCGTTTCTTTACTCATTGTATGGAGTTTTCGGGAATATTTATGTTGCTTTATTTGACCTATCCTTATTTATCCTGCTACCTTCCTTTACACTTTTCTTTGAGACCATCTTTGGCAGAGGATTTAAGTCGATTATTGCAAGGTATGGAAGGTTTCAGGTGGGTTATTCCGTACTTTGCTCTATCCTTCTATTCATAAATCTAGGAAACAACGGAAAAACAGATGGATTATACGAATTTTTTTCGGTGACATTGCTCGGCTTATTCATGATTTTGCAGTTCATCCTAATGATTGTTGTCTCTACCATCTATACTATCCGCGGCAATCAGGAAGCCGTGATTTTTTCCATCGGGTTTGCGATATTCTCAGGCTTGGGATTAGGGGAAATTATCTGGTTCTTTTTCAAGCAAACTTATTATGAGCTCTTCTTATGGAAATGGGGAATCGTGTGCTTTTTAATTGCGCTGATTATCATTTTAGGGAAGCGATTCGCCAAGAATCATGATCAGGTAGTTGAGTATTCAAAACAATTGGAAATGTTTAATAACGAGCTGCAGCGCTCTGAAAAAATGGAGATCATTAGCGAGCTCGCTGCTTCTGTGGCTCATGAGGTACGGAATCCACTGCAGGTTACGCGCGGCTTCCTTCAATTGCTCGTAGCCAAGCAAAATACAGCAGACAAGGTCTACCTGAGTATGGCGTTGGAGGAGCTTGATCGAGCCTCTAATATCATTACCGATTTTCTCACCTTTGCCAAGCCTGAGGTGGGTAAAGTTACCACATTGAACGTGCTGAATGAGTTTATCCATATTGAGGGCATTCTAGTTCCGATGGCTAATTTACAAGGGGGCAGAATATCCGTACAAATTCCAAAGGATTTAAATATCAGGGGAAACTCCTCTAAGTTTAAGCAAGCCTTTATCAATATTATCAAGAACAGCATAGAATCGTTGCATGGAGAAGGAGAGATTCAAGCATGGGCATACGAAGAGAAGGGAGAAATATGCATTCATATTAAGGATGACGGTGAAGGCATGGATGAAGAAGTTCTGGCACGCCTTGGAGAACCTTACTTTTCAAATAAGACAAAGGGAACGGGACTGGGCTTGATGGTCACGTTTCGAATTATTGAGGTTATGAATGGTAAGATTCAATTCAGAAGTGAAAAGGGAGCAGGGACAGAAGTCATTGTTCGTTTCCCGGCAGTTGATCCTGCATAGGATTCGAAGCTTCCTGTATCCCTGCTCCCTTAATTCTAGTTACCCCAGATAAATTGCGGTTTGATGTCGGATTTAATCGCTTTGGAAGGGCTTGGCGGTAAAACGACGTAGAATTCGTCAGAATTCTCTTCAACAGCTTTAATCTTAATGTGTTCTGGTAGAGCTATTCCCAGTGCCTCTTGGATTGCTTCTCTAGGATTTGCAAGAAGCTTTGCCTTAAAACTAGGATCTTGCCACGCCTTTTCAATAACTTGTGATTGAAGAGCACTTGTTGTCATAAGATCACCCTTTCCATTAAAATGGTTATATTTTCCTATTAAGTATACCATAATACCCACTAATCTAGCAATATTAGATGTTTTTTGCGAGCCAGTACCCGAGTCCCCCATTGAGCAGCATACGTCTGTTATTTATGACCTCCTGCGCCCCTTCATTGAGGTTCCTGACCAGATCATGGTGAAAGTGATAGAGATCCGGCGCCAGGTTCTTGATGGCTTCGAGCGATTCGTGGTTGCGATTGGCCAGGGCTGACAGCTCGCTTAATACATCGTGGACCATCATGCCTTCTCTGATCTCCTCCGGAGAAGGGCGTGTTCCTGAGGGGAGGTTTAGTTGGGCTTGTACGACAGAGACCAGGGAATTATAGCTGCCTTGCTCAAGGTCTTTTTCCCAGTCCTCCCAATCATCCAGAAGCTGAAGCGTCACCAAGGCCGTGTCAACGGCTGACTCAAACATGTCAATCTCTTGCTCGCGCCCGCCAAGAATCATGGAGGCAGCCACGCTCAACTTAACCGGTGCTGCTTTATGCCCCAATCGCACCGGATTCTCATAGTAAAAGTCTGCAACTTTCTCGGTGGATACAGCAGCAGCCCATTCGGAGACATACTTTTTATAGTAGACCCAAAAGGGTGCCCGATCCTTCAGACATTCTTGATAAGCACTAATGAATTCAATGTGAATGAATTCTGCCAGTGTCAGCTGCTGCGATACGTCTGTATCCGGATCATCCATGCAGGCATCAACTAAATGAAAATACATCATCTTGAATAAGTTAGCTACCGCGATACGGCGGCATGTCTCCCGATCAATTCCGGCATAAGACTGAAGCCAGAACGGAAGTAAGTAGCATATGTAATTCTTGGAACGATGCTCCTTCAGCGCATGGAATTTGTCTAAATAATCTACAGCCTGCTTGCTAAAAGGAACGGGAAGCTGATACAGAATTGACTCAGCTTCGGAGAAGGCCAGGTCAAGCTCTTTTTCATAGTTTGAAAGCCATTTCAAGATATGAACCTCCTCTCTAAATTGGCCAGTCTGGAAATCTATAGGTGTAAGAATAGAATACCATGAATTCCGTTAAAACTTAAATTTGTATCCCTGCCCCAGATTCATAGAAGAAAAGAGCCTGCAGGAACAATCTCCTGGCGGGCTCAAAGGATTTGATGAATACCTATAAGAATAAGGAGTAATCCGGAGACGATGGTTGCTCGGCTTCCTAATTTATCGGCCGCATATTTCTCTCCCAGTCCGGCACAAAAGGCAAGCAGAAGATAGCTGAATACGCCGACAAATAATGAAGTGAGCCAGATGTTCAGATGAGTGATGCCTGCATTGAATCCGCCGGCAAGCGCGTTCATTGCAAGTGCTAGGCCAAGCAGAACAGACTCTCCGAGGCTTAATGTCTTTGAACTGTCTCGGTCGGCCTCCTCAGGGTTGCGGAGCAGCCGGGTTAACACAGAGGCATCCTGCTCTCTCATGGCCTGCTTCTTCTCCACATAGGGCTGAAGCAATACCCAGACTCCGACGGAGACAATGACAATGGTTCCGATCCATTGACCAATCCAGGGATGGATCCATATAGCTAGCCAATTTCCAAACATACCAGACAGTAATGTCGCGAGGAAAGAAATGAGAGCAATCATTAGGTTGGAGAACCAGGGGATGTGTATTTTTCGAACTCCATAAGCAATTCCGACTCCTGCATTATCCAGGTTAGAAGCCAATCCGATAATAATGGCAGCCAACAGGCTGAGCATATCCATGTATTTCGCTCCTTTGCAAGCTTGATGCCACAGCATATGCCCAGAAGCAGGAATTGGTTTCTTGTCGACGTTATCTGAATAGTGTAGTATAATTTTAACAAAAATATGGCGAAGAGGTGACAAACGTGCTTGAAAATTTGTTGCGACCTACTCACTTACTGTTACTGATTATTGCCGCATTGCTGTTATTTGGACCGAGCAAGCTTCCGGAATTGGGGCGAAGCTTTGGAACAATGCTTAAGGAATTCAAGAAGGGTGCACGCGGAGATGAGGATGAACAGAAATCGCAGGAAGTCCAGCCCGTGCAAGAGACAAACAAATCCTGACCGAAATAAAGACAGGATGTCCCGAAGCAGTTCTTCTGCTGGTTGGGGACATCCTGTTTTCTCTACGATGCGCCGTCCTAAGACCTGATCATCCTTGCAGGAGTAGAAGTATGATTGAAGAGAGACCCAGACAGGTGCTGATCAGATAGAGGAACATGACAGCCTGCTTGCCGCTTAAGCCTGCTCGAAGCAGGCGATAGTGGACCTGACTTGCATCTGCTTCATAGATGGCTTTCCCTTGCAGGAAGCGCCGGATTACGACAAATAAATTATCAAAAATCGGAACTCCGAGTGCAAGGACAGGAATGAATAACGACAAGACGGTGGCCTGCTTGAAGGCGCCATCCAGAGCAATTACGGCAAGGATAAAGCCCAGGAAGGTTGCCCCGGCATCGCCCATAAATATTTTCGCAGGCGGTTTGTTGTAACGTAAATAGGCAAGCGCCGCACCGATTAGCGTAATGGACAGCATTGCAGATGTCGTTTGTCCCTTGGTTAAGGCGACTATAAACAAGGTAGCCGCGGAGATCGCCGATAAGCCGCCGGCGAGGCCGTCCAGGCCGTCCGAGAAATTAATGACCGTAGTTACTCCGAAGATCCAGAGAATGGTCAGTATGAATTGCAGCCAGATCGGAAGCAGGACATAGTCGCCGCTAAATGGATTTACGAAGCCCGTAAAAGAAATCCCCGAGAAGAATACCAGTATCGCAGCCGAGACTTGAACGGCAAACTTCGGGAGAGCGGGAAAGTCCTTGCCCTTGGTCTTGTACCAATCATCCACAGTTCCAATGGCGAGCAATAACACTCCTCCCAAGAACAATGCTCCGGTCTCATAGGAGAAGTCTCTTGTCAGCAGCAAATAGGATGAAAAGAAGCCGATAAAGATGGCATAACTGGCAGTCAGCGGAATCGGCTTGCGATGCAGCTTGCGCTCGACATCCTCGCGAGGCTTGTCTACAAAGTCCAAGCGGAAGGCAAGTTTGCCAAGCGGCGGGATAAGTAAGTACACAATCAGGAACGATAGCAAGAACGAGTATAAGTATAAAATGATTAGTCACCACCACAAGCAAGTTTTTTAGCTAGCTCTATTATAAGAACATTTGGGAAAGTTGTCGAACACTCAAGTCGAACGCAAGGTCATAACATCGATAATCCGGCGTATTTATGGTACATTATATAAGGAATCAAGGAACCACATGCATTGGGTACGGAGGGATATATATGCAGGATGATTATGCACGCAAGCTGGAAGATCAGAAAGGCTTGTTCAAACAGCTTGGAATTAAATTAAATGCATTGACGATTCATGAGAAAGACTTTGATGTGAAGATGAGGGGCTATGAGAAGGAAGAGGTCGACCGCTTTCTTGATGATGTGATCGTGGACTATGAGCGTTTTTACGATATCATAACCGATCTGCTGGATAAATATAAAGAAATTCAGCGTCGCCAAGCCTCCTGGGAAGAAGAGAAGAAGGCGAATGCCATGCGCAAGCCAGCGCTCGACCCGACACAATCGGTGGACCGAAGAGTGGTTGAAGACGGTATACGTCAACTGGAGCGTAGTTTGGAGCAGCTAAAAATCCAGATTCGAGATTAAGGATACGTTATCAGTCCAATTTATGTATGCCGCAGCCCTGCGGTATTTTTTTTGCTATGCTATGTGGGAAATATCTGTGAATATGAATAGGGGCTGCCCAACAGGAGCAGACTTCATTATTGAAGATCCAGCGGACAACCCTTCTTCATAGGATGTTCATCTTTTAAAGATTGCACTTTCAAAAACAAAGTGATAAGATAAATACAGGATTTAGAATTAGTCTAAATTTAAAGAAATGATTCACTTAAAGAGCTGTTGAAAATGAAAACATGAATGGAGGATATTAATCATGACCAATCAAAGCTTGACTCAAAACGAAGTAGCGTTGGAGAGACATCTGAATCTTCAGATTGCTAACTGGACGGTAATGTATACAAAGCTCCACAATTTTCATTGGTATGTAACCGGAGGAAGCTTCTTCACCCTTCATGAAAAGTTCGAAGAGCTCTATAATGAAGCGGCAGGCTACATCGATGAAATCGCTGAACGTCTGCTCGCCATTGGCGGCAAGCCTGTAGCGACACTTCGCGAATCGCTTTCGATTGCGACTGTTGCCGAAGCAGTGGGTGGAGAATCTCCGCAAGCGATGGTAAGTGCCGTCATCGATGATTTCAAGAAGCTTGCTAATGAACTGAAGGAAGGAATGAATGCTGCGGAGGAAGCTCAAGATGAAGCTTCTGGCGATCTTTTGCTCGGCATTCTGACTTCAATTGAGAAGCATAACTGGATGCTGAGTGCATACTTGGGCAAATAATGATTCGGAACGCTAGCCGCATATTCCACGCCCCGCAATCGGCAGTAGTACCGTTTGCGGGGCGTTTCTCTATGTTCAGGACAGCTTGAACCGCTCGATCAGGGTATGAAGCTTCTCGGACAAGCCGGACAGGAAGTTCGCCGAAGTATCCACTTCCTGCATGGCTGCCAGCTGCTCTTGGGAAGCAGCGGAAATCGTCTGAGTCCCGTCTACGGTAGCATTGGCGAAATGAACGAGCTGCTCCATAGACTGAACCAGAAGCTGGGCATTCTGTGACAACTGATGGACGGTTTGACGTACCTCTTCTACTGCGGTTGCAGAGGATTGGTTGGATTGATAGATCACCTCGAATGAGCTTCCAGCCTTGTCGACTAAATCGGTTCCGAGCTTCACTTCCCGGGTAGCTTCACTCATTGTTTCTGTAGTAGCTTCCATTTGCTGAATAATCAGGTTAATCAGTTCACTGACCTGATAGGAAGAGGAAGCAGAGCGTTCCGCGAGCTTGCGGACGGAGTTCGCAACGACCGCAAAGCCCTTACCCTCTTCTCCGGCCCGAGCTGCTTCAATTGCGGCGTTCAGGGCAAGCAGGTTCGTCTCTGCGGCGATCCCGGTAATCACATCAACAATGCTTTGAATTTCCTTGGAATGGCCGCTGAGCTTATCGATGCTGGAGGCCAGTGTTGTAATCTTGTGATCGATTTTATTCATTTGGGTGACGCCAAGCTGCATGGAGGTAGCGCCCTCCTTGGAGGCTAGGGCAGATACATTAGCTTCATTGGAGACACTGTCGACCTTGCTTACAATCCGTTCAATGAAATTGGACATTCCCTGGAGCGCTGAAGAGCTCTTCTCCAGACTCTGAAGCTGAGTCTCTGCGCCGTCCGCCAAATCTTGAATAATATGTACCGTCTGCTCTCCGGCTTGTCCGGTCTCTTCAGCACTGGCAGACAGCTGCTCCGAGGAAGCAGCGACCTGCATCGAGGTCTCATTAACTTCTGAAATAAGCTGGCGAAGGTTAGAGGTCATATGGGCGAAATCCCTTGATAATTTACCGATCTCATCCTTGCTTGCGAGCGGCGGCTCATTCAGAGACAGATCGCCTTCGGCAACCCGATTGACGCTGAGCGACAGCTTCTCCAATGGACGAACCATGCGGTGGATAAATATGTAGGTGACGATGATCGCCAGCAAAAATACTCCGCCGCCAATGGCAAACGGCAAGGCAATGATCTCCCAGGTTCGTTCCTGAATGATCGATGCGTCAAAGTTAATTACCATGAGGCCTACAATTTCCTTCGTATGATCATGATCCTGGTAGATTGGACCGTATCCGCTGAGAAGATCGGCACCTTCGAAGGAGTAGATTTTGGTGTATACGGAATGCTTGGTGCTCTGAATGGCCTCGCGATCTGCTTCATTAAAATAAAAAGCATCCCCGGCTTGATAACCGCGGGATTTCAGATTCTGGTCGGCGGCAAGGATTGTCCCATCAAGCGACATGATGAATACTTCCTTGAACAGTGACTTATGATCCACCGTCCAGTTAAGCCGCTCTTCCAGAGCCGCAAGTCCGCTGTTGTCTCCTTGGGCAAGGCCGGCAATGACGGCCGGATCAACGAGACCGGTTGTAATATTCGCACAACCGACAGTCTCAATACCGACTGACTCTTCAACTTGACGATAAGCCGTCTTGTAGCTGAAAAAGCCGATTAGTACGCTGACTAATATTAGAACGGCAATGATTCCTGATGTTATTTTTCTAGCAAATCCCATGTGGACTATCCCCAGTCATATAAGATATGGTACTAAATGCTACATGCATCATTATATATAGGATGTGATATGAGCAAAATGGACTATATTAAGGTTCTGTGTCGAAAAATCGAACAATGATTATATTATCCACGAACTTGACATGATGGGTAAGAAGAATGTAAAACAGAATAGTTAACTTCTTGGATGAAGTATTCAAAAGTTAATATTGCGGTTACATAAAAAAGAGAGATAGAAAGATATAGGATAGTTGTAGGAGGTCTAGTTTGAAATGCAAATTTTTCGACAAAATTCTTATGTCGCTTTATTACTTGGCGTGATATTGGTAGGAGCAGGATCCATCTGCTTGCTGGGAGAAGATGAAGCTGTGCCGGAAAAGGAAAGGACTTTGGAGTCCGGCTCGGTTCATATTTTAGTTCCTGCAAGTCTGCAGGCTCTGCCAGCCAAAGAAGAACCAAGTCTATTAGTAGAGAGGCCTATGCAAGGAGATAGCAGTGCGGAGCACGCGTTGTCCTTTATGCCTCATCTGATTACCCTTGAACTGAAGGGGATAACAGAGGAGGAGATAGGGATCAGTCATTGTGTCATGCTCGAGGAAATGAACAGGGAACGAATATTGCTGCAACAAAATAATAACAAATCCCTGCAGAATGGCGAAGAGATATCTCAGCCTGCAGGTCCCCCCGACAAATTATTCTTCACCCGAACCGAGCTGCTGAGTCCAGCTGAGCAGAAGGATGCTCAATGGAGCTACGCTCTGGTTGATGAAGAACTGCTGCTGCTGCAGAAAATCGTCATGGCAGAGGCAGAGGCAGAGCCGTACGAGGGCAAGATTGCGGTTACAAACGTAATTTTGAACCGGCTACGGTCAGCTAATTTCCCCGACACTATCAAAGAAGTAATCTATCAAAAATCTCAATTCAGTCCGGTTCATAATGGAAGACTGAAAAGAGTTACAGCGGATGAGGAGACAATTGCAGCGGTTAATGAAGCGTTGAACGGTAGAAAGGAAGTTACCGACGATACGTATTATTTCCTGTCCTTGAAGCTGGCTAGCGATCTGACGATCGCCAAAACCAAGGATGAAGCAAAAGCCATCGGTAACCATACCTTCTATAAATAAGCCTGACTGAGGCTCAGTTCCTGCGTCCCGGGCATTAGAATGCCTGCAATTTGCCTGATGCAAAGATCCGGGCGATACGGGGAAGGCATCGTACTGCGGGAGGTGAATTTGCAGATTTCCGCCATAGGACTGCCGCCTTCTTGACGTGCTCCAAAGCAGGCCTGAGCGAGCAACTGATCCAGCAAATCCGTGGAGGACAAGGCAAGACCATAACCGTTTTTGACAAAATACTCCTGGTTCTTCAGCTCTTGTCCCGGGATGGAGTCATAGAACAACATGGGTAATCTTTTAGCCATGCTCTCGGTGCAGGTCATACCTCCCGCCTTGGTCACCAGCAGATCGGAGGCATCCATCCACTTACTGATTTCTGTGGTGAAGCCAAGCACCCGAATATGGGGATGCTGCAGCTCCGTAAGACGGTTCAGCCTTGCGGCTAATTTGTCATTGCTGCCGGTGCAGCAGATAAACTGAACGTGCTCCCTCCAAGCGGAGATGGTCTTGATTAATGCCTCGTTATACAGCAGCCCCCAGCCCCCTCCCATCATCATTACCGTAGGCAGATCTGCCAATTCCAGTTGACTCCGGACCAGACCCTTATCTTGCTTGGTCCAAAAATCGGGGTGTACGGGGATGCCTGTCACCTGAATGGCTTCACTACGTACTCCGCGCTGCATAAGCAGGCTCCGGACTTCCGGCGTGGAGACAAAATAACAATCGACGCCGGGATGAATCCAGGAGGAGTGGGCATCATAATCTGTAATCAAAGTGTACATCGGGATCTCCAGCCCGGACTCCTTCAAGCGTGAGACGATCGCACATGGAATCGGATGGGTACATATAATGAAATCCGGCTTCAGCTCTTGGATGGTCTGGTAGGCCTGGCTGTAAAATAATTTATGTAGGGCTAATACAGAAAATCCGCCCAGCGGTTTCTCATACTGATTGCGATATAGCTTGCCGATCATTCCGGGGTTAGTAGAGATCGCAGTCCGATATGCTGCATGAATCATCGGTGCGATTCTTGGGTTTAGGAAGGAACCCAGTTCAAGCACCCTTGCCTGAATGCGCGAATCCGTTATTTCCAAGCCGGCGGCAAGTGCATGAGCGGCTTGCGTATGTCCGCAGCCAAAGCCTTCCGAAAGGATCAGCACGGTTTGCTTCTTAAGCATAGATATCACCTGCATCATTCAAACTGGATTTGCGGAGTAAGGAATCATCCGCATTTCCAGTTTATTTTTTTGTTGGGAAATGGTACAGAGTCTGCGGGCGGGTCACAGGCTGGACTAAAGTCGGGGATTAAGCAAAGGCTGATCACGAGTGAAAACTGAAATGAAACTTGCATGAAATACCACTTGCAAATGAGATATAGGCGTGTTAAAGTGATTTATGACCAAATGACCAAAATTGATTTTTAGTCATTTTGATGTTTTATCTTGATTGGGAGGTGCCGATTATGGCTGTAGTAGATCGAAGGAGACTGGTCGTTGAAGCTGCTGAGAAATCGTTCGCATTATTCGGATATAAAGCGACGACGATGGACCAGGTCGCCAAAATCGCAAATGTCGCCAAAGGGACAATCTACACTTTTTTTACGAATAAGGAAGAGCTGTTCGATGAGATTCTTCGCTCTGTCATTCTGGATATGCGGCGGATCGCAGAGGAAGAGTTGCGGGATGACCGAACCTTCTTCGATAACCTGTACCATACGGTCGATAAATTGCTGGAATATCGGGCTCAGCACAATCTGCTGATCAAGTTGTTCCAGGAGGTCCGTGATTTCGGGACACCCAAGGCGCGTGAAGGTCTTGAGACGATCGAGCATGCCATTCTGGATTATCTCGAGAAGCAGGTGACGCGGGCGATGCAGCGCAACGAAGTATCAGGGCTGGACCCCAAGGTGGTATCCTTTGTCC
The DNA here is from genome assembly GCF_018333295.1 of Paenibacillus apis. Lineage (NCBI taxonomy): Bacteria > Bacillati > Bacillota > Bacilli > Caryophanales > Paenibacillaceae > Paenibacillus > Paenibacillus apis. Next base: position 7,908 of record NZ_BORS01000009.1, on the reverse strand, counting down.
TGATGAAGCTGTATATTGCCCTCACTTCCGATTGGAACAAAATCCATGAGCCGCTAAGCAAGGAGCAGATTAAAGAATTCGTTCAGCGATTTGTTGCAGGCGGCTTGTCTCCGGAGAAGTCATTGTGAGCATATTTCACATGCAGACCCCGATTACAATCATTAGTTCAAACTTATATAGTTAGTAAATTAGAGAGAGCAATACTAAGGAGAGAAGATCAACATGAAGTCAGTCTCAGTATTTTTTCAAGACATGGTCAATTCCTTCAAGAAACCGAAGGTCATTATACCGATCATTGTCGTCCTATTTATTCCCGTACTGTATAGCGGAATGTTCCTGAAGGCATTTTGGGATCCCTATGGCAAGATGAATGAGATTCCGGTAGCCGTTGTCAATGAGGATGCAGGCGCTGAGTTCGACGGGCAATCGCTGCAGGTTGGCGATGAACTGGTAGATGAGCTCAGGAAGGGGAATGATTTTGCCTGGGACTTTGTGACTCGCGAGCAAGCGGAAGAGGGGATGAGGTCCAATAAATACTATATGACCATCGTCATTCCGGATAACTTCTCATCACAGGCAACGACGCTGATGGATGAGAATCCGCAGCCGGCCGAATTGCTGTATGAGCCGAATGAAGGCTACAATTTCCTGGCAGCACAGATTGGCGGCACCGCAGTGAAGGAGATCAAATCCAAGGTATCCGCCAAGGTTACGGAGGCATATACAGAGACCTTGCTGGATCAGGTGGAGCAAATTTCCGGTGGCCTAGGCGAGGCAGGCAGCGGTGCGTCCAAGATCAACGAAGGGGCAGTCAAGCTGGACGACGGCGCCGAGAAGCTGAAGAAGAATCTGGCAAAGCTCGCAGAGGGAACAGCACAGCTGAGCCAGGGGATCTCCCCGCTTCAGCAAGGAGCCTCCAGCCTGAATCAAGGGGCAACAGAGCTGAGTACAGGAGCGGCTTCCCTGAACAGCGGCCTCCAGCAACTGTCCACGGCTCATAAGCAATTGGCGGATGGGGCTGCAAAGGCACAGCAGGGCGGCGCTCAATTGGAGCAGGGACTTAAGGCTTCCGCACAAGGTGCAGAGCAGCTTCACTCCGGACTTACAGCTGCAGAGGCAGGCAGTGCCTCACTGGTTGCCGGATTGCAATCCTCAGTAGAAGGAAGCAATAAGGTGGCTGAAGGCGCACAAGGAGTTGCTCAGGGACTGGAGCAACTGGTGCAGGCAAATCCGGAGCTGGCTAAGAATCCGATGGTGCAACAGCTGGTAACTGCCAGCAAAGCGGTAGCTCAGGGCAGTACCCAGCTTGCCCAAGGCCAGGCACAGCTGCTCTCTGGCGGACAGGAGCTGCACGCTGCAGGGCAGCAATTACTACAAGGCAGTGAACAGCTTGTACAAGGGCAACAGCAGCTAGTACAAGGCGCAAGTCAGCTCACGGCAGGTCAGACTCAATTGGTTGATGGGATGAGCCTGTTTGACAGCAAGCTGACTGAAGCTGCTGCAGGCAGTAATGTGCTGGCGCAAGGCGCGAGCAAGCTGAGTGCGGGCGCCGGGCAGATTGCAGGAGGTATGGGGCAGCTGTCAGGCGGTGTATCGACCTTGGCTAACGGCTCCAAGCAATTGGATGCCGGAGCCGGAGAGATCAAGAGCGGCATGGATCAGCTGGCTGAGGGATCGGAAGAATTGGCTGCTAAGCTGAATGATGCGGCAGATCAGACCTCCAGCGTCAAGAAATCGGATGCGCTGGTGAATATGTATGCTGAGCCGATTACGATTCAAGAAGAGAAGGTTAGCGAGGTGCCTAACTATGGCACCGGCTTTGCCCCTTACTTCTTGTCCTTGGGGTTATTCGTGGGAGCTTTGATCTCTACGCTGGTTGTTCCGCTGCGCGCTTCAACGGTAGCTGGGGCGAGCGGGTGGAATCGGTTCGTTAGCCGTACCTTTTCCTTTACGGGCATGAGTCTGGTGCAGTCCTTGCTGGCTGCTGCACTGGCCCTGTATGGCCTGGGACTTGAGGTAACGAACATCCCGTTATTTTATCTGTTCAGCTTCATTACCAGTCTAAGCTATATGTTTATTATCCAGGCTTTGGTTACCTGGTTGGATAATCCTGGCCGCTTCCTGGCCATCCTGATGCTGATCTTCCAACTGACCACATCGGCCGGTACCTTCCCGCTGGAGCTGATTCCGAACTGGATGAAGGTATTCAATCCATTACTGCCAATGACATATAGTGTCAAAGGCTATAAGGCCGTTATTTCCATTGGAGACATGGGCAGTGTATGGCAGCAAGCAGGAATTTTGTGTATGTATGCATTCTGCTTCCTAGCCATTACGTTGGTCTACTTCCTGACCCATAGCAAGAATGAGGATCGGCGTGAAAGTACAAATGTGGATATGGCTCTGCAGGCATAGTCCGCATCGCATGTCCTGAACTGAGTCCGTTTCCCCGGAGGCTTCCGGGGGACGGACTTTTGTCATTTATAAGGATTTTTGTCCCTAATCGCCAATAAAATCCTGAAAAAAATCAAGTTTAGTGCAAAAGAAAGAGAAGATAGTGCAAAAACACCGCAACCATTTTCCGTTAGAATAAAAATACTAACATTACCTGTCGTTTATTTAGGATATTTTATCTATAGAAAGGTTGCGCTGATCATGAAACATACCGTTATACCACCAAAGCAAGGACTCTACGATCCCGCATTTGAAAAGGATGCTTGCGGCATGGGCTTCGTTGCTCATATTAAAGGCAAGTCATCGCATGATATCGTTGCTCAGGCGCTTACCATGCTGGCCAATATGGAACATCGCGGCGGTCAGGGCAGTGAGCCGAATTCCGGTGACGGCGCAGGTATTTTACTGCAAATCCCTCACCGATTTCTGCAATCAGAAGCCGAGAAGCTGGGCTATCCATTGCCCGCCCCCGGCTATTACGGGGTAGGGATGCTGTTTCTGCCTCAGGACGAAGAAGTACGGCAGCAACAAGAACGTGAGCTTGCACGAATTATCGAAGAGGAAGGACAGCGTCTGATCGGTTTCCGTACGGTGCCGACAGAAGATCATATGCTTGGCAAATCCGCCCGTGAGGCAAAGCCGTTCGTCCGGCAAGTATTTATTGAGCGCAGTGCTGGTATAGGCTCGGAGCTGGATTTCGAGCGGAAGCTGTATGTCATCCGGCGTCGTGCCGAGCAGGCGATACGTTATAGCGGTCTGAAGGAAGGAGATGCCTTCTATGTATCCAGTCTGTCCTGCCGCAAAGTTGTCTACAAGGGAATGCTTACAACCGAACAAGTAGGGCAGTTTTACCTGGATCTGAACAATGAACTGCTTGAATCAGCCATTGCGATGGTGCACTCCCGGTTCAGCACGAATACTTTTCCAAGCTGGGAACGCGCCCACCCCTACCGCTTCATGATTCATAACGGCGAGATTAACACCCTTCGGGGCAACGTCAACTGGATGCGAGCACGCCAGTCCTTGTTCGAGACGGAAACCTTTGGAGGCGATCTGGAAAAGGTAAAGCCTGTTATCAATCCGGATGGATCGGATACAGCGATGTTTGATAATACCTTCGAGTTCCTCTACTTGAGCGGACGTTCGTTGCCGCATGTAGCCATGATGATGGTGCCTGAACCTTGGAGCAATCACGCGGAGATGGATGAGGATAAAAAGGCGTTCTATGAATACCACAGTACATTGATGGAGCCGTGGGATGGACCGGCAGCCATGGGCTTCACCGACGGTGTGCAGATTGGCGCCATTCTGGACCGCAACGGTCTGCGTCCCTCCCGGTATTACGTGACAAAGAACGATTTGATTGTGTTGTCGTCGGAGGTAGGGGTACTGGATATCCCTGCGGAGGAGGTCCTGTACAAGGATCGTCTTCGTCCGGGACGGATGCTGCTGGTGGATACCAAGGAGGGGCGGATCATCTCCGACGAAGAGGTCAAGGCCTCGATCGCCAAGGAGAACCCGTATCAGGAGTGGCTGAACGAGCATATGCTGTCGCTTGAGGATTTGCCTGAAGCCCCAGAGCTTCCGGACGAACGCGGCGACGATATTTCACAGAGGCAAATGGCCTTTGGCTATACCTTTGAGGATCTGCGCAAGGTGTTTGAACCGATGGCGCTTACGGGCTCGGAAGGCATTGTCTCGATGGGCTACGACGCTCCGTTGGCCGTGCTCTCGGAGCAGCCCCAGCGGCTGTATAACTATTTCAAACAGATGTTTGCGCAAGTCACGAATCCGCCGATTGATGCGATCCGCGAAGAGCTGGTTACCTCGACGGCGACCATGATCGGGGCGGAGCGGAACCTGTTGAAGCCAGAGCCTGAGAGCTGCCGTCAAATCCGTCTGGAAGCTCCGATTCTGTCCAATGAGGATTTTGCCAAGCTGCGGCATATCCGCCGTCCCGGCTTCAAGGCTGCCACGATTCCGATTTTGTTTGAAGCAGGTCGCGGTGCAGAAGGACTGCGTGAAGCGCTGGATACGCTCTGTGAGGCTGCTGACCGTGTTATCTCGAAGGGACATAATGTAATCATTCTGTCTGACCGCGGGGTGGGTGCGGAGAATGCGGCCATTCCGGCTCTGCTTGCGGTATCGTGTCTGCATCACCATTTGATTCATGAGGAGACGCGGACAAAGGTAGCCTTGCTTCTGGAATCAGGCGAGCCACGGGAGGTGCACCACTTTGCCCTGCTGCTTGGGTATGGCGTGAGTGCCGTGAATCCTTATCTGGCCTTCGAGACGCTGGACGATATGATCCGGCAAGGCTTGCTGCAAGGAGTTACGCTGCAAAAGGCCGTTTACAATTACATCAAGGCGGCAACGAAAGGCGTCATAAAGACCTTGTCCAAAATGGGGATCTCAACGATTCAATCCTATCGGGGAGCTCAAATTTTCGAGGCGGTTGGCTTGCGCGAGGAGTTTGTGGACCGTTACTTTACCTGGACACCGTCCCGGATCGGAGGTATCGGGCTTGAAGAGGTCGCCGTCGAGACGCTGGCCCATCATCGCCGTGCCTTCAACCATCTGGATGGGGATAAGGTGCTCGATTCTATTGGAGAGTACCAGTGGCGGAGCGACGGGGAGGAGCATCTGTTCAATCCGCAGACGGTTCACCTGCTTCAGCAGGCTGTGCGGACCGGAGATTACGGGACGTATAAAAAGTTTACGAGCCTTGTGCTGGGAGAACATGAAAAGTTCCTCACGCTTCGTTCTTTGCTGGAGCTGAAACCGGCAGGACCGAAGGTGCCGCTGGAGGAGGTTGAGCCGGCTTCTTCGATTATGCGCCGCTTCAAGACCGGGGCCATGTCCTTTGGCTCGATCAGCAAGGAAGCCCACGAGACGATTGCCATCGCAATGAACCGGATCGGCGGTAAGAGCAATACGGGGGAAGGCGGAGAGGACCCGGCCCGGTATGTTCCGGATGCCAACGGGGATCTGCGCCGCAGTGCGATCAAGCAGGTTGCTTCCGGACGCTTCGGCGTAACCTCCAACTACCTGGTCAATGCGGATGAGATTCAAATCAAGATGGCTCAGGGCGCCAAGCCGGGCGAAGGCGGGCAACTGCCGGGCCGCAAGGTATATCCCTGGGTGGCTGAGGTTCGCGGATCGACACCGGGTGTAGGCTTGATATCCCCGCCGCCGCATCATGATATTTATTCCATCGAAGACCTGGCTGAGCTGATTTATGATTTGAAGAATGCGAATCCGCGGGCAAGAATCAATGTGAAGCTGGTCTCGGAGGCCGGCGTTGGCACGATTGCGGCCGGCGTGGCCAAGGGACGCGCGGATGTTATTCTGATCAGCGGTTATGACGGCGGCACAGGAGCCTCGCCGCAGAGCTCGATCCGCCACGCGGGGCTTCCTTGGGAGCTTGGGCTGGCCGAGACGCATCAGACGCTGATGCTTAATCACCTGCGCGACCGGGTTGTGCTGGAGACGGACGGCAAGATGCTTACGGGACGCGACCTCGCCGTAGCCGCCCTGCTTGGAGCTGAGGAGTATGGCTTCTCCACAGCGCCGCTTGTAGCGGTTGGATGTATTATGATGCGCGTATGCCAATTGGATACTTGCCCGGTAGGGGTAGCTACGCAAAATCCTGAGCTTCGCAAGAATTTCACCGGAGATCCGCAGCATGTGGTCAACTTCATGACCTTTGTGGCAGAGGATCTGCGCGAATGGATGGCAGAGCTCGGCTTCCGCAGCCTGGATGAAATGATCGGGCGGACGGACTGCCTGGACACCTTCAAGGCAGTCGACCATTGGAAGAAGAAGGGCGTGGATCTGACGGCTCTGCTGCACATGCCGGAAGTGCCGGAAGGCAGCGTTCGTTATTGCACACGCCAGCAGAATCACGGGCTGGAGGAGACGCTGGACGTGACGGCACTGTTGAGTCTGGCGGAGCCGGCACTGGAGCGCGGCGAGGCGGTTAATGCTGTGCTGCCGATCTGCAACGTGAACCGGGCGACAGGGACGATCCTGGGCAGCGAAGTGACCCGCAAATACGGTGCGGCCGGTCTGCCGGAGGATACGATTGCGTTCCGGTTCGAGGGATCGGCGGGGCAAAGCTTTGGCGCCTTCGTGCCGAAGGGGATGTCGCTGACGGTGGAAGGCGATGCCAATGATTACACCGGCAAGGGCTTGTCGGGCGGCAAGATCATTGTGAAGCCTTCACCGCGTGCCACGTTCGCCGCTGAAGAGAACATCATCGTAGGTAATACATCTTTCTACGGTGCGACCGGCGGGGAAGCGTACATTCGCGGTATTGCCGGGGAGCGGTTCGCGGTCCGGAACTCCGGCGCGGACATCGTCGTGGAGGGCGTCGGCGACCATGGCTGCGAGTACATGACAGGCGGCCGGGTCGTAGTGCTCGGCGGTACGGGCCGTAACTTTGCGGCCGGGATGTCCGGCGGGATCGCCTATGTGCTTGATGTGCAAGGCGATTTCGTGAAGCGGTGCAACCTTGAGATGGTGCTGCTTGAGCCGGTTAGCGAGCCAGCTGAGGTGGAGCAGCTTCGCACGCTGATCAGCCGCCATACGCTCTACACCGAGAGCGCCGCCGGGCGGCGTGTGCTGGACAACTGGAGCGAGCTGCTGCCGCGTTTTGTCCGCGTTATTCCGAAGGATTACAAGCGGATGCTGGAGCAGATCAGCAAGGTTGAGGCCGCAGGGCTGCAGGGCGAAGCTGCCTTGCTGGCAGCCTTTGAAGCCAACACACGCGAGTTGGCTGGATCCGGCAACTAGCGGCAGCTTTAGGGCCGCTGAGAGCCGCTAGGGCCACTAGAGCAACTGAGAGACTATGGCCGGCCACTGAGAGCCACTAGAGCAACTGAGAGCCACTAGGCCCAGAGCCACTAGAGCCACTGGCATCATCGCTTGCTCGCTCGCGAGAAGATCTAGGGGCTAGCCCTGGTCGGCCGGGCACTCGTGCGTTGGGAGCTCATGTGACGATTGGCGATTATAGTGCAGAAAGTCATTAAAAATGCTGATGTAGTCGCTCGTTCGGCGATTATAGTGCAGAAAGTCATTAAAAATGCTGATGTGGTCGCTCGTATGGCGATTATAGTGCAGAAAGTCATTAAAAATGCTGATGTGGTCGCTCGTATGGCGATTATAGTGCAGAAAGTCATTAAAAATGCTGATGTGGTCGCTCGTTCGGCGATTATAGTGCAGAAAGTCATTAAAAATGCTGATGTGGTCGCTCGTATGGCGATTATAGTGCAGAAAGTCATTAAAAATGCTGATGTGGTCGCTCGTATGGAAATTATAGTGCAGAATGCGTCTAGAATAAAAAGTGGACACAGCGTTAAGTGACCCCAATAATATACTTAACGATGAAAGAGGTGTCCGCTATGGGAGAGCAGCGTCAGCGCTACAATGAAGAATTTAAAATGCAAGCTGTGA